>JAGWQP010000340.1 GCA_028876805.1 Acidobacteriota bacterium
ATTTCTGGCCTCGGTGCTCGCCGGTGGAGTAGCCGAGGCCACCGTCCGCCCTAAGCCGCGCCCGCGGCAGCCTGCGCCCGCTGCGAAGACTTCTTTGGCGGTGCGGCGCTGGATGGGGAATATGACGCTGCGCGAAGAGGTCGCACAGCTGATTTTTATCCCGTTTTCCGGGACCTTTCCGAACTCCCACTCACGCCAGTATTGGAAATTCCTCAGGCTGATTCGCGACACGCGGGTTGGGGGTCTGGTCCTGGTGAACTATTCGAATGGACGGACCACGCCGAAAGCGGAGCCGTACGCGCTGGCCGCCTTCCTGAACCGGATGCAGCGCCAGGCCAAGACTCCGCTGCTGGTGGGAGCCGACTTCGAGCGTGGCGCGAGCATGCGGGTAAACGGCACGACGCCGTTTCCTCAGGCTATGGCCTTCGGTGCCGCGGGCGATCCCGTACTGGCACATTATGAAGGCGAGGTGACTGCGCGAGAGGCCCGTGCCCTCGGGGTGCAGTGGATTTTCTTTCCCGTGGCGGATGTCAACCACAACCCGGACAATCCCGTGATCAACATTCGCTCCTACGGGGAAGATCCGCGGGCCGTCGCCGGCATGGTGAAGGCGTTTATTGAAGGAGCGCATTCGGATCGCAAGAACTACGTGCTGACGACGGCCAAGCACTTCCCGGGACACGGCGACACCTCTCAAGACACGCATTTGAATCTGGCTACGGTAGCGGCTAGCCGCGACCGGCTCGAGCAGTTGGAGTTGGTGCCGTTCCGCGCCGCCATCGGCGCTGGTGTCGACTCGGTGATGACGGCGCACGTGGCCGTGCCCGCGCTCGCGCCGGCTGATGTTCCAGCCACGCTTGCGCCTCAGATTCTGACCGATCTGTTGCGCAACCGGCTCGGTTTTCAGGGACTGGTGATCACCGACGCCCTGGATATGGGCGGCATCGCAAAAGGCTACAGCACCCGGGAGGCGGCCGTCGAGGCACTGAAAGCGGGCGCCGACGCACTGCTCATGCCTCCGGATCCGGATGTGGCGTTGCGAGCTGTGGTGGCGGCCGTCGAAGACGGCCGCCTGCCACGGCGTCGCATCCGGGAAAGCGTGGCGAAGATTTTGGCCGCCAAGGAGCGCCTGGGCCTGGATCGCCAGAGGATGGTAGACTTAGACGCGCTCGGTGACGTGCTCGATTCCCCGGAGGCGGAAGATCGGGCTCAGCAAGTCGCCGAGCGTGCCGTTACCCTGGTCCGCAATACCGACGCCTTGGTGCCACTTCATGCCCCACAGCGCGCCTGCTACCTGGTGTTGACGGAAAGTCGGTATTCGACCGAGGGTCAGACCTTCGCCCAGGAGGTCCGCAAGCGGTTTTCGAGCGCGGCCCTCGCGACGCTCGATCCTTCGATGACGCGCGAGGCCATGGACGAAGTATTGCGCAGGCTGCCGGATTGCGAAGTCTATGGGGTGGCGGCCTTTTCCTCGGTGGTGGCGTATCGGGGTTCGGTAGGGCTTGCGGGCGAGCTGCCGGAGTTGATTCGCGCGCTGATCGGGTCGCGCCGGCCGGTAGTATTGATCGCGCTAGGCAATCCCTACCTGTTGCGCGATTTCCCGAGTGTCGCAGCTTATCTGGCTACATTCAGTACGGCGGTACCCTCGGAAACCGCGGCTGTGCGCGCGTTGTTCGGCGAATTGGACATCCGCGGTCATTTGCCGGTCACCATTCCCGGATTGGCTCAGTATGGCGAAGGTCTCCAGTTGCAAGCCACACGGGCTGCATCAGTAGCTCCCCGGCTGCAGTAGCAATCGCACAGCCCGTAAATTAGGATATACTCGTGCGAATTTAAACAGGACGCCTCCTTCGCCCGCGGTGGTGGTGGCGATGGCACCGGTTGTATTGGTGCTAGCGGCGGCCGGATTCGTCATCCACTATCGAAAGACACCGAAACGGATGGGGTCGGCGGCAGAGGTGATCGGCTTGGGGTCGAACCCGTTTCTTGATTGTGGCCATCCGGGGCTCATCTTCTCTGGGAGGGGACTGGCGGTCACTTCGTTCGTCTACTTCGTACCCCTTACGTTGGGGCTATGGGAGTTGGCGGTGTCTTGGGTTGGGAGGGATGGTTCGCCATCCTCCTGCTCGCGCAATCCGGTGGAGTTCGCGTGCTGATTTCAAAAGAACCTTCTGGAATGTCGGATACATTCCCGAAGAGTGACGCACGGCCGGTATAAACTAGCCGCGATGAAACTCGACACAAAAAGCTCAACAACGGAAAAGCTCAACAACGGAAAAGCTCAACAACGGCTCGCTTCCCCAGCGGGGAGTCATGGCTCAAGGAGCTCTGGTTTTCCTG
>JAGWQP010000341.1 GCA_028876805.1 Acidobacteriota bacterium
GCGGGCCGGCAATCCAGGGCTGTCGACCAGCCCGCCAGCCCGGCGCCAAACCGGCAGCCTGTCACTCCAGACCGCCCTATACCGAATGAGCGCCCGGCCGCTGCCACCCAACCTGCCACCCCGGCTCCGAGCCCTCGGCCGGTCTCCCCGGACCGACCCGTGCGGAATGATCGGCCGGCCGAGGCCACCCAACCTGCCACCCCGGCTCCGAGCGCTCGGCCGGTCTCCCCGGACCGACCCGAGCGGAATGATCGGCCGGCCGCGACCACCGCCGCCCGCCCAGAGGGTCGCGGTCCGACGAATCCGCCTAAGTCCGAAAAAAAGGCCGAGAAACGGGAAGAGCGCCAGGAGAAGCACGACCGCTGAGGATCTCTTGAAGCCTCCGGCGAACGTTTGTTATACTGCCGCGCATGTCCAAAGGCGCGATCGTTCGTTTGTCGGCGGGAATTTTTCTGTTGGGTGGTGTGTGGCTGGCTTTTACGCAGAATCCGAACCAGCCGGCAAAATTGGACAGCATCAAAGTGAAGGACGATCTCTATGTCATCCACAACGACTTCGTCCCGGGCAACACCACGGCTTTGATCACCGACGAAGGCGTTCTGCTGGTCGATGACAAGTTCGAGGTCGACCACAGCAACATCATGGCGGAGGTGAAAAAGATCGCGAGCCAGCCCGTCAAGTACGTGGTCAACACGCACCACCACGCCGATCACACCGGCGGCAATCGAGCCATGCAAAAGATGGACGTCGAGGTGGTTTCCTCCGAACAGGCGCGCGAGAACATGGTGGATGCAAAGCAGCCCGGCCTTCCCACGGTCACCTTTAAGCATGAGGCGCTCATCCATCTCGGCGGCAAGACCGTGGAGCTGTATCAGTTTGGCCGCGCACATACCAATGGCGACGTGGTGGTCTATTTTCCCGCGGACCGCACGCTGGCGGCAGGTGATATGTTCACTTTCGGTAGTGATGTCCCCGAACTGATCGACTACGCTGGCGGCGGCAGCGGCAAGGAATGGACCCGTACGCTCGATTCAGCGCTCGCACTGGATTTCGACACGGTGGTTCCCGGCCACGGACCGGTCACCAGCAAGCGCGAGATGATCAAATTCCGCGACAGCACGCTCGCGCTGCGCAATCGCGTGCACGAAATGTTGGTTCAGAACAAAACCCGAGACGACGTCGCCATGATGCTCAAGACCGAGTTTCACTGGCAGCAGTTGCACCTGAACCTGGGCCTCGATGGCGCGTTGGCGGAGATGCGATAGCAGGCTCTCGTTCCCCCTACTGATAGTGATAACCCGGTCCGCGGCCGCGCACCGCGGGGCGAGGAGGCGGCGCTTCCACGACCGGCGGAGGAGGTGGCGGCGGCGCGGGCTTGCGCACGCGCCGGTCCAGGCGGTCAGTAATGAAGTCCATACGGGCTTTCTTCCGGCGCGAGACGCCGGCCTTGGCCTCCACTGCCGCCCACTCTTCCGGCGTGACTTCCTGAATCGCCGGCAGGTACTTCTGGAAATAGCTGCGGAGGCGTTCCTGCACCGGCTTGAGCGCCGAGTGATAGAGCACGAACATCACGTCGTCCGGCGCGGCCTCGGCTACCAGGAAGTACACCTGAGAAGCCTTGCGGATGCGCGCGGAGCGGAGCGCGGTCTCCAGTTTCTTGGCCCGCGCTCCCAGCTTTTGCCAGGTGTCAGCTTCGGATTTGCGCATGTCGGTCGATTTGATGAGCGCCTGCCGCTCCTTCGCGCTCAGCTTCTCGGTCAGCGCGTACAGGAAGGGGCCCAGGCGGGCGGCGCGCGTACGGGCCTCGTCGGGAAGCAGGCGCGCGATCTTTTCGAAGCGGGCCAGGCCGGGCAGATTGGCTTTGGGACCGGCCAGCGCCTCGGAAAACAATGCCAATAGCCCCGCCTCCTCGAGGGCCTTGAGAATCTCCGCCGGGCTGTCCTCGGCGCTGATCCGCTTCAGTTCCTCGAAAAAGACACGCGGTGGAATCAGCTTTTCGACCTCGGCCTCGCGCGCGTTGGCCACCTGCATTAGCGTCCGCTCCTCGATGGTGAATCCGAGCCGCACGCGGAAGCGCATCAGGCGCAGCAGCCGCGAGGGGTCGTCGTAAAAGCCGTACGAATTGGTCAGACACAGCTCGCGGCGTTCGATGTCGGCCAAGCCGTTCATGGGATCGAGCAACAAGCCCCGCGAGGCCTTGTTCAAGGAGAGCGCAATAGCGTTGCAGGTGAAGTCGCGCCCCCGCAGATCGTCCTGGATGGTGGCCGCCGTCACTTGCGGCTTGGCCCCGGCACGCGCGTACTTCTCCTGACGCGACATGGCGATCTGCGCGGTGACGCCGGAGGCGAAGACCAGTTCCACGCTCTTGCGGTTCTCGTCGAACGCGACCGTCTTGGCGCCGGAGTGGTCGCAAACTGTCTTGGCGACTTTCGTCGCGTTCCCCTCGAGCGAAAAATCCAGGTCGCGAATGCGGAATCCGGCGAGCATATCGCGCATCGCGCCCCCGGTGAGAAACAAGTTGACGTTGGCCTGACTGGCCGCCGCCTGCACGGCCTCCACCACGCGGTTTTGATCCGTGCTCAAGTGGCTCTCGAGCATGTAGATGTAATCGCTCATCGCAAGCGCTTCCGAACCTCGAAACCTCGCTCAACTGCGGCCCCGCCCCGGAACGATCGCTCAAGCCCGGGGATGGTGCTGTTCGACGACCCGCCGCAACCTCGACCGCATCACGTGGGTATAAATCTGGGTGGTCGAGATGTCGGCATGGCCTAACATGACCTGCACGCTGCGCAAATCCGCCCCGCCCTCCAACAGGTGGGTGGCGAAACTGTGGCGCAGCACATGAGGCGTCAACCCGTGAAAGATCCCCGCTTTCCGGCCATACCCGGCAAGTAGTTTCCAGAACCCCTGGCGTGTCAGACAACCGCCGCGCGCCGTCACGAACAAATACCGGCTCACGTGGCGCTTCAGCAAGCGATTCCGGCCTTTTTCCAGGTAATCCCGGACCGCCCGGAGGGCCGACTTGCCCACCGGCACCAGCCGTTGCTTGTTTCCTTTACCCATCGTCCGCAGCACCCCCAGGTCGCAATTGAGATCGCTCACTCCGAGCTGGCACAATTCCGAAACCCGCAATCCGGTGGCAAACAGCAGTTCGAGCATCGCCCGATCCCGCAGACCTAGCGGCCGGGCGGGGTCAGGAGCTTTCATCAGGCCCTCGATCTGCTCCAGATTCAAGTACCTGGGGATCGTCTGCCATTGCCGCGGCGTGCGCAGGTGCAAGGAGGGATCGGCCGACGTCACTCCCTCGCGGAGCAGGAATCCAAAGAAGTTGCGTAACGTGGCGATGTGCCGCGCGACGGAACGGCTGCGCAACCCCACCTCGTACAGGTAATCCAAGTAGTTCCGCAATTCCTCGATCCCGGGTAGCTTCTCGTGATCTCCCAAGAACTTGGTAAATCGTTTTAAATCAGCAGAATAAGCCTCTAACGAATGGGCGGCAAGACCTTTCTCGAGGCGGCAGAAGGTCAAAAACGCCGGAATTTGAGCGGTCCACGGAGCCGCGGATGTCGTCGTGTCGCCTGACATCGAGCCAATGATACAATAAGCGCCGAAATGTTTGAAACATAGTTCTCTCGCCTGAGGTAGGTTTTTGGCCGGCTCCACCAAGAAGGCAGTCATCCGGCGCTTCGATCGTGAACCGTTGGCGGGCTACGTAAACACCACTTCTTATCTGCAGCTTACGGGCGTTGAGCTGCTCTCGGCGGAGGGTAAGGTTACGACTGTGCCCTACCCTGAAATCAAGACCATTTCGTTCGTGCGGGACTTTGCGAACCTGGCCGACGACACCCGGCGCGTGTTCCACAACCGCCCGAAAATGGAGGGCTTGTGGATGAGTTTTCGGTTCCGGGACGGCGAGGTTCTCGAGGGGGTGATGCCCAACAACCTGCTCGCGTTCGAGCCGCAGGGTTTCACGGTGATTCCGCCCGACCCCTCCCGCAACCAGCAGCGCGTGTTCATTCCGCGAGCGGCCTTGCAATCGGTCGAGGTGCTGGGAGTGGTAGGCAGTCCTCTGCAAAGGCGCAAGCCGAAGGCTGGATCGAAAGAACAGATCGGCCTGTTCGACGAGTAGCTTTGTTGGGAACGTCCCAAAAAGGTCATTGCGGTATACTGAAGGCTTAACAAAGGAATCACTTTATTGGAGGGGGTATGAAGCTACGGGATTTAGCTTTATCTCTGGCTGGGATGCTGATGTGCGCCTTCGGCGTGCTGGCACAGACCGCCGTCATGGAAGGCAACGTGAAGGGCGAAGACGGCAAGCCCGTTCAGGGCGCCATGATTAAGATCACTCGCACCGACATCAAGGGAAATTATCAGGTCAAGACCGACAAGAAAGGCCATTTTCTGTATGCCGGCCTGCCTTTGGGTATGTATGACGTCAGCGTGGAAATAGGCGGGGCGATGAAAGACTCCGTGAAGGGCGTGCGGCTCCATGGCGGCGACATGCCCCCCATCGAGTTTGACCTGGCCAAGAGCGCGGCCGGAGGCCCGGGCGAGCAGGGAGGCCAGACCCAGCCGGCGGCTCAGGACGCCACGCGAGGGATGAGCGCCCAGCAGAAGGCCGAATTGGAAAAGCAGTTAAAAGAGCGCGAAGAGGCCATGAAGAAGAACAAGGAGTTGAACGATGCGTTCAACGCCGGGATGACCGCCGCGCAGGCCAAGCAGTGGGATCAGGCCATTGCCTCATTCAACAAAGCCAGCGAACTCGATGCGAAGCAGCACGTCGTCTGGGCGCAATTGGCGGAAGCAGAGATGAATTTTGCGGCTACCAAATCGGGCGCCGAGGCCGATGCCGAGACAGCCAAAGGTTTGGATGCCTACCAGAAGGCGATCGAACTGAAACCCGATGATGCCGGCTATCATAATAATTTTGCGCTGTCGCTGGCCAAGGCCAAGAAATTTCCTGAGGCCCAGGCGGAACTGACGAAGGCCGCCACGCTCGACCCCCCTAATGCCGGCCGCTACTACTACAATCTGGGCGCGCTGCTGGTGAATTCCGGGCAGAATGAGCCCGCCGGAGATGCGTTTAAGAAAGCCATCGACATCGATCCGAATTATGCCGACGCTCAGTACCAGTACGGAGTCTTTTTGCTGTCGAAAGCTACCGTCGCTGCCGACGGGAAGGTGACGCCGGTCGGGGGAACGGCCGAGGCTTTTCAGAAGTATCTGCAGTTGAAGCCCGACGGGCCGTTTGCCGATTCTGCCAAACAGATGCTCGCCACGTTGGGAACCACGTTGGATACCAGTTACAAGAACCCGGCGGGGAGCAAGAAGGGCGGCAAGAAGTAACCGAGTTCGGTATGCGGGGCGGGAGCGGAAGGCTCGCGCCCCTTCTTTATGATTCGTTTCCTGGTGATTCGGCTCCTCTTTCCGCTCCTGCTGTTGTTTCTAGTGAGAGCACTGCTGAGAGGTGTCTTCTCTAGTCTTCGCGCTTTCACAATGACCGAAAGTCCGCCCGGCTCCAAGCAGCCGCCTTCGGTGCCGGCGGGTGGAGAACTGAAAAAAGATCCGGTGTGCGGCACCTATGTCTCTACCAGCGCGAGCGTGACACGAACCGTCAATGGCGAAGTGCTGCACTTCTGTTCCGCTGAGTGCCGCGATCGATACCGGTTGGCCTGAACTCGCGCCTCAAATCAGAATCATCCCCTTGCGGATCCCGATGGCGACGGCCTCGGTGCGCGTGGAGGCGTTGAGCTTGGCAAGAATCGAAGCCACGTGAAATTTCACGGTGTGCTCGGAAATTCCGAGCTTCCAGGCGATGTTTTTGTTGGCGGCACCTTCGGCCATCAGGCGGAGCACCTCGAGTTCGCGCGGTGTCAGCACGGTCGATTCGGCGGAAGCGGCGGTCGGATTGGAGGCCGAAAGCAGAGCTTCCAAATCGTGCGGGTCGACCACCGCCAGTCCGGTGGAGGCGGCTTCGACGGCCGCCAGCACCTCAGCCGGCGCGGCGTCGCGCGAGAGCATGGCGCGTACGCCCAGACGCAGCACTTCCGAGCTCCAGGCCGGCTGGGCGTCGGCGGAGAGCAGCACGATTGCGGGGGCCACCCCGTCCGCCGGCGGTGCCAGTTCCTCAACCGGCAGAGCGGCCAGGACCACGTCGGGACGTAACGCCTCTACCGAGGAAAGATCGGCGAACGACCCGGCCACCTCGACGGCCGGGTCGCCAGCGACCAAAGTTTCGAGGCCGGCGCGCACCACGGCCGAAGGCGCCGCGATGAGCAAGCGGGTCACGCCGCCTCCGCCCGCATTTTGATTCGCGCCACCGCCTCGCGCACGCGCCTCCGATCCCCGCGCAGGAATTGCAAAGGCACGGCCCCGTCCGCGGAATCCAGGGCATCACTCAGCGCATCCATAGACTCGAGCGGACTCCCCCGGATGCCGATCAGAATGTCGCCGATGCGGAGCGAAGCGGTGTCGGCCGCGCTGCCAGCCTCTACATCTAGGATCAACATTCCGAGACGCGCTCCGTCGTAGGCGACCGGCCGCAGCACGACGCCCAACCGAGGCCGAGCGCCGCGGCGCAGAAACTCCGTCACCGCCCGGGAAGGAACCGCCAAGCCAAGACCGTGGACTATGGCCGTATTGACGCCGATGACCTCGCCGTTCGCATTGGCAAGCGGTCCGCCGGAGTTTCCGGGCGCCAGCCGTACGGTAGCTCGCACCCAGGGCTGGGAGCCCATGCCGGGCATGCGGCCCACCGAGTGGATCACCCCGGTGGCGAGCGCGCCGCGAAAGCCCAGAGGATTGCCGACAGCGATCACCAGTTCTCCCGGGCGCAGTCGGTCGGAGTCGCCGGCGGTGGCGGCGGGCAGCCCGTCGGCCGGAACGCGCAGCGCGGCCAGATCGCGACGCGGATCCGCGACAGCGACACGCGCGTCGAGCCTCCGCCCGTCCCACAACTCCACCACCGGGCGGAGGGATCGTGCCACGTGCGCGTTGGTGAGGATGAGGCCGTCGGTCCGCCAGATGATGCCCGAGCCTCCTCCCCGCTGGGGGCCTTCCGACAAGACCTGGACAGTCGCGCGGCGCAGATGTTCGGCAACTTCCCCGAATGTGTCCATGTCAGTCTCTCCGCGGCCGTTCCCCAACGGTTATGGGGAGCTGTTTTCTCAAGCCGCCCCGGACGAGATCGGCTTTCACGGTTTCGCCGACGCCTGCCGATTCCAATGCCGTCTGGACATCGTCGGTATCGACCGCGGCCTTTCCGTCGAGCGCCACCAAGATGTCCCCCACCAGCACACCCGCTGCGGCGGCCGGCCCGCCCGCCTCCACCGACAGAACTATGAGGCCTCTTTGGTGATCGGGCAACGTCACCGGTTGCAGCCCCACGCCCAGATAGCCGCGCGAGACCCTTCCGCGAGTGAGGATTTCCTCCAGCACCCGGTTGATGGTGGACGCGGGAATAGCCAAGCCGGCCAGTCGCGAAAGAGCCGACGTGGCGATCCCGATGGTGGCTCCGGAGGTGTCGATCACCAGGCCACCCGAAGAAGCCGGGTACATGGTGAGATCGAGACGGATATAACGATCGAGCCGCCCACCGCGCCAGGTGCGCCAGGGGCCACTCACGGCGCTGATGATCCCCAACGTGGCGTTGACTCCCGAATCCTCGGAACGGCCGACGGCGAGCGTCAGATAGCCGGGCTTGATCTCCTCCGCGAGGGGCGGTGCCGGATCGCCCGACGACTCCGGAACCCGCAGGACCGCCAGATCGGTGCCGGGGTCGCTTCCCGCCACGGTAGCGGGGCGGTTGGCGCCATCGGGCAGCGTGACGGTGATCTCCTCCTCGCGGCGGATGGTGTGCTGGGCTGTGACAATCACGCCCGGACGCCAGACGACGCCGCTCGAAGAAAAACGCGGCCGTGCGTGTACTGCCACCACCGAACGGCCGGCCCGTTCGACTGCCGCGGCCAGGTCATTCGATAGCGCGGCTAATTCGCTCGTCATGGAAACCCTCCTGTTGATTCCAGGATGGCGCATCGGCTACCGAGACACATCGGCCGTTCGGCTAGGAACGCCCCCCCAAAAGGAGCGGTTTAGCGCGCGGAGCTGGATTCGACGCCGTTGGCGCCAGGCAGGAACGGCCGCCTCATATCGGCGGCAAAGTAACTTTGTTCGGCCAGGTTGCGATAAATGGCGCCGGCCATACCGGCGGCCACCGGACCGTTCACGTGGTGATCCCCAGTCAACATCACGACCACAACCAACTGGTGGCGGCCTACTTCATTAAACGAGCCGAACCAGCCCATGTGGCTGGAGGCGCGGTAATCGGTGCAGGTGCCGGTCTTGCCGAAGATCGGGTCTTCAGGATCGAAGCCGATGCGCCGCGCGGTCCCAAAATCCACGGCCGCCCGCATCCCGACTTTGATCTCGGGGATGCCGCTCTCGGTCAGGTCGAGCGTCCTTTTGATCCGCGGCGTGAACTGTTCAATTTCGGCTTCGCTGCGCGGGTATTGGAGGTAGTAGAGCGTCCCGTTGTTGGCGATGGCAGACACGAGCGCCGCCAGCTGGAGAGGAGTCACCGTGAACCCCTCGCCAAAACTCGTCATCATGCCCACGCCGCCAATTTTTGGCGGTGCCGCGGCAATCGTTCCAGGCTGTTCGTCGGGAAGATCGACCGACGCCCGTTCGCCCAAACCTAGCAACTGGGCGTAGTGCGTAACGCGCTCAAAGCCCAAAGTCTGGCCCAGCCTGGCAAAGTATTGATTATTCGATTTGGCCAAAGCGGTGGTGAGATTGAAACGCGAGCGCCGCGTGATGGCAACCGAAGTATCGGCGTCGATGATGTGTTCGCTCAGCGCCGCCACGGAGGTAACCAGCTTGATGGTCGAGCACGGCGTGAAGCCGCTCTGCAAGGCGAGTTTCTGGTTCACGATGGTGAGGATGCGGCCGTTCGATGGGTCGACCACCACGACGCTGCCCTTCACCGAGCCCAGGGCCTCCACCGCCGCGCGCCGGATCATGAGGTCGTCGCCGTCCACGTTATCGCCAAGCGTCGGATCGACCGCGGGTGCCCAACGCGCCCTTGACTTGTGGACTGACGACTTGCGGAGCGACAGCTTGCGGAGCGACGCTTGGCGCAACGACCACACACGCCGCGGCTTTCGCGCAGAAGTGACGGCTTCAGCCGTGTTCGCCAGGATACCCCCCAACAGCAGCGGAACCAGAATCGACCTTTTCATCGAATGCACGTCCAGGCGTCACCGCGCGTAACCCGGTGACGGTTTTCACACGCTGAGAGAAACATTATAACCAGAGTTGATGCAAGTTGTAACCTGATCGAACGGACCGAAAGTTCCAGTACCTCTCCCTCCCTGCCCTGAAACCGGCCGACACCGCCAGAACCGGACCCGAGGCCCCTCGGTGGCTGAATCGGGCGGAAATCGTCAAAGCCTGTACGATCATCGAGATCCGGCGCCCCCTGCGAGCCCGAGTCCGGCGGATTTCGAGTATCATCAAATTTCCCACTATGGCGGAATCTCCAATAACCCTTCGGGCGCAGGATTACGCTACCTGGTACCAGGACGTGGTCGTCCAGGGGGATCTGGCCGAACCGGCCGAGATTGTGAAAGGCTGCATGGTCATCAAAGCCAATGGCTATGCGGTCTGGGAACTGCTCCAGCACGAGCTGGATACGCGCTTCAAGGCGACCGGCCACCAGAATGTGTACTTTCCGCTGCTGATCCCGCAGGGCTTCCTACGCCGGGAAGCGGAGCACGTGGAGGGGTTCTCGCCCGAGCTGGCGGTGGTGACGATCGCCGGCGGCAAGGAACTGGAAGAGCCGTACGTTATCCGCCCGACCTCGGAAACCATCATCGGCCACTTCTTTTCCAAGTGGATTCAGAGCTGGCGCGACCTGCCGATGCTGGTGAACCAGTGGGCCAACGTAGTGCGCTGGGAGCTGCGGACGCGCCTGTTTTTGCGGACCACGGAGTTCCTCTGGCAGGAAGGGCACACCGCGCACGCCACGCATGAGGAAGCCTTCGAAGAGGTGCTGCGCATGCTGGGCGTCTACGCCGAGGTGGCCGAAGACGCGATGGCCATGCCGGTGATCCGCGGCATGAAGACCCAGGCGGAGAAGTTTGCTGGCGCGCTCCACAGCTACTCGATCGAGGCCATGATGCAGAACGGACTGGCACTGCAGGCCGCCACCAGCCACGATCTCGGCCAGAACTTCGGCAAGGCGTTCGACGTGAGGTTCCAAAACCACGCAGGCCAGCTCGAGTACGTCTGGCAGACCAGCTGGGGTGCGAGCACGCGCCTGATCGGCGGCTTAGTGATGACGCACTCTGACGACAAGGGTTTAGTCCTGCCGCCCAAGCTCGCGCCGCTCAAGGCGGTCGTCGTGCCGATTTACCGCAAGGACCAGGAACGCGGAGAGGTGCTCGAAGCGGCGCACCGGATCGCGGCGGACGTGGGCGCTCGCGTCGATGACCGCGAAGGACAGACAGCCGGCGCCAAGTTCTTTTACTGGGAGCGGCGCGGCGTTCCGGTGGTGCTCGAGCTCGGTCCGCGTGATCTGGCTTCGGGCAGCATGGTACTCAAGCGGCGTGACACCGGGACCAAGCATTCGGTTCCACAGGCCGAGGCTCGCCGCGCGGTGGCAGCGGCGCTCGAGGCCATACAGAGCGATCTATACCGCGCGGCCAAGCAGCGCCTCGCGGCCAACACCGTGCTGGCGAATTCGATGCGCGAGGCGGAATCGATCCTAGCCGAGGTGACCGCCGAAAGAGGGGGCGGCAAGTTCGTGATGGCGCACCTCAAGGACGACCCGCGATGCGACGCGCGGCTGAAGGAGTTCAAAGCGACCGTGCGAAACATACCGCTGGTCGATGAGTACGACGGGCCGGGCAAGTGCATCGTTACGGGGGAGCCGGTGGACCGCCGCGTGGTGATTGCGAAGGCGTACTAGAGGCCTCCACAGGTTCTCTGACGGGAACGCCGTCACCCAAAGCTAGGACTATCGGCAACTCGGGGGCCTAAGGTCTCCACGCGAGAGAAGCCGCAAGGCCGTCTGCTCGTGCGCACAGTCGCCGTGCGATCCCGACGAGCAGTTCGCAGCGCTCGAAGCATTCGACTTCTTGGATTCGATCTCGGGTTCGCGACTGCCCGGTGGGTACGCCGCGTTTCGGAACGAATCCCTTGGCGCTGCCCATTTGCGTCCGCCGGGTTCGGGTGGGGCTGGGCGATCGCCGACCGACCTTGGTGACGGGATTCTCGTCTCGGGTGTCCACCGTGCCATCGGGCTTTTTCGCTGCTCCGAAGCGTCTCACACGGACGTATCGTCGCTTATCCTTTAGGCCACGGTTGGTCGGAAACTGGGAGGGCGGCGGAACTTAGTGGCCTGCTCGAAGCTGTAGGCGAATTTGAGCAGCACTGGCTCGCTCCAGGCCGGACCGAAGAAGGAGATCCCCACCGGCAGGCCATTGACGAATCCCGCAGGCACGGTCACGTGCGGATATCCGGCCACCGCAGCCGGCGTGGTGCAGCCAGGCCAGGTCGGGTCGCCGAGCACGAGATCGTTCAATGGCGCCGGTCCGGCCGTCGGGGCCACGATCGCCTGCACTTTGTATTTAGCGATCACAGCGTCGATGCCCTCGGCTTGGGAAAGCCGACGGCAGAGGGCGCGCGCCTGGACGTAGGCTCTGTCGGTAAGCGGCCCCTTGGCCTGCGCGCGCTCGAACAGCTCCTGCTGGAAGTAGGGCATCTCCTCCCGGCGCCGCTCGCGGTTGAACGCGATCAGATCGGCCAGGGTGCGCACCCGCACCTTCGGGCGCTCGGCCAGGTATCGGTTGAGATCGGCTTTGAACTCATAGAGCAGAACCTCCAGCTCCTCGTTATCGTATTGACCGTGCGAGGGGAGATTCGCCGGGTCCACTAGCTTCGCTCCCTGGCGTTTCATCTCGGCAAGATTCGCTTCAAGGACCGCATCCATGGCGGCGTTGGCGCCGAAATACTTTCGTTCCACGCCCAGCCGCGCGCCCTGGAGGCCGCGCGGGTCGAGGAACCCCGTGTAATCGATCGCGGCCCCTGTCGCGGCCCGCGTGGCTGAATCACCTGGATCGGCACCCACCATGGCATTTAATAGGAGGGCCGCGTCACGCACGGTGCGCGCCATGGGCCCGGCGGTGTCCTGGCTGTGCGAAATCGGGATAATCCCGGAGCGGCTCACCAGCCCCACGGTCGGCTTGATCCCGACGATGCCGTTGACCGACGCCGGGGCAGTAACCGAGCCATCGGTTTCGGTTCCCACGGCCACCGCGCAGAAATTCGCCGAGACCGCGACCGCCGAGCCGGAGCTCGAACCGCAGGCGTTACGATCGAGCGCGTACGGGTTGTGCGTCAACCCGCCGCGCCCGCTCCAGCCGCTGATCGAATGCGGGGAGCGGAAGTTGGCCCACTCGCTCAGGTTGGTCTTCGCCAGAATCACGGCGCCGGCACTGCGCAAGCGTTCCACCACAAAGGCATCGCGCGCAGCGCTCGAGCCGACGAGGGCCAGCGACCCGGCCGTGGTGCTCATGCGGTCGGCTGTATCGAGATTGTCTTTGATCAACACGGGCACGCCGTGGAGCGGGCCGCGCGGGCCCCTCAAGCGACGCTCGCGGTCGAGCGCGTCAGCAATCCCCAAGGCGTCGGGGTTGATCTCAAGCACCGCATTCACCGCCGGGCCCTTCTTGTCGAGCGATTGGATGCGCTCGAGATACCACTCGGTCGCAGCGCGTGCGGTGAAGCGGCCGTCGCGAAAACCACGTGCCAGATCGCCAAGCGTGGCTTCTTCGAGGTTTAGAGACTCGCCGCTAGCGGCGCGCGCCGCAGGCAGCGCCAAAAGAGTCTCGCGCA
>JAGWQP010000342.1 GCA_028876805.1 Acidobacteriota bacterium
AAGGAACGCAACTTCAAAGGTGACCTGACCTGGTCGCCCAAAGATGGTAAGGACCCCCGACTCAAGTTTGATCCTGACCTGGACACATAACTGTGGTCGAACTTGTGGTTGATGGGCTGGACAATGAGGGCCCCGGCCACCCCCGCGTTGCCCCAGAATCTCTCAAACATGGGCGCTCACCATATCCCAAATGGCAAGTTCGATCTCCTCGATAGCGGCCCGTCCGTCGATACGCCGGATGCGTTCCGGTTCGCCTGCGGCCAGTGCCTGGTACGCCTCGTAGACCTTGCGATGGAATTCGAGCGACTGCTCGTCCATGCGCGTTTCGCCGGCTGGCTGCGCCGCGTTTCGGGCACGGGCACGCGCGAGGCTGGTTTCGACGTCGATGTCCAGGAGCAAGGTCAAATCCGGCTTGAGGCCCCTGCCGGCGATCCGGTCGAGCGCCAGGACGGTTTCCGCGCCGAGACCCCGGCCGCAGCCCTGGTAGACCAGCGTGGAATCGGTGAACCGATCGGCCAGCACGATTTCACCGCGTCGGAGCGCGGGCCCGATCCGCTCGTCGACATTCTGTGCACGCGACGCAAAGTAGAGCAGCAACTCGGCGGTGGGGCTGAGCTCCTGGTTGGCCGCATCGAGCAGGACTTGCCGGATCTTGCCCCCAATTTCAGTGCCACCCGGTTCGACGGTTTCTAAAACCACGTGACCGCGTGCGCGCAGGCGCTTCGCCAGCCGACGCATCTGCGTGGTCTTACCGGAACCATCCAGGCCTTCGAAGCTGATGAATAATCCGCGCGCCCGCATCGAGGAATTCCCATTGTAAGAGGAACTGGCCCTTGGCGGACGCTGGGGAGAGGACAGCTATAATAAAGAGAGTGCCGAAAGCCAAGGACCTGGAAGTACGCCTCGAGCGTACCGAGCAGCAACTCCGCCTCTTTCAGAAAATCAGCCGGTTCATGGTCCGGGAAATGAGTCTCCAGGAGGTTCTCCAGGGCGTAGTGGCGATGGTCGTGGAATTCACGCAATGCGATTCGTGTCTGGTCTATCTGCTGGACAATGACGGGCTTGTGTTGTGCGCGTCGAACACTCCCCATCCCTCCACCATCGGCAAGCTGAGATTGCGTCTGAATGAAGGACTGACGGGCTGGGTGGCGCGCGAGCGCCGTCTGCTCGCGATCTCACGCGAGGCTTACAACGACCCGCGCTTCAAGACCTTCGGGGAGCTGCCGGAAGACACCTATGAAGCCTTCCTTTCCGCGCCCGTGATCGCCCGCAACCGCGTAGTGGGCGTGATCAACGTGCAGCATCGGCTGCCACATCAACATACCGGCAGCGAGATGGAGGTGCTCACGACGGTGGGCGAGCAAGTTGGCTGCGTGCTGGTGCTGGCGCGCATGGCTCCAACCGCGGTCGAATCGGCGAACCACGTGGAACTAGTGCTGGCTTCCGGTCCGGTCGCGCTAAAGCCGTGAGTGGCCGGGCGTTTCGAGCCCGCCATCCGGTGTCCAACCGCGGTTCCGGCGCCTCTTCGGTTGAATTGTGATAGCGTAAGTGATTCCTAAGCGCGGGAGGACAAATGGAGGCCCTGGGCCTAATTGAAACGAAGGGTTTGGTGGGCGCCATCGAGGCCGCCGATGCCATGGTGAAGACCGCAAACGTGATCTTGACCGGCAAGGAATATGTCGGGGCGGGGCTGGTTCTGGTGACGTGTCGGGGCGACGTCGGCGCGGTCAAAGCGGCCACGGATGCGGGTGCGGCGGCGGCGCGGCGGGTCGGCGAATTGATCAGCGTGCACGTGATTCCGCGTCTTCACGAAGAAGTCGAGCGAGCGCTCCCCACAGGCGGCCTCAAAAAATAGCCGCCGATGTTCGAGGACCAAGACCTTCTGTCGATTCAGGAGGTCCGCACCAAAGTCGAAAGAGCATACACCGCCTGGCAGGAGTACCTAGCGTTTTCTCAGGAACAGATCGATTCGGTCGTTGAGCAGGTGGCTGCCAGAGCGCGCGCGAACTCCGAGCGCCTGGCGGAACTGGCCGTCGAGGAAACCGGATACGGAAACGCTCGCGATAAGCACATCAAAAATCTGTTGGCCTCGGACATTCTGCCGCGCCGGATGCGCGGGATGAAGACGGTCGGCATCCTGCGGGAATTGCCGGAGGAAAAAATCGTGGAGATCGGGGTGCCGGTGGGAGTTGTGGCGGCGATCCTGCCCACCACGAATCCGACGTCGACAGCGATTTATGAGACCCTGATTTCGCTTAAGGCGGGCAACGCCGTAGTGCTGAGCCCGCATCCACGCGCTCACCGCTGCACGTGCGAGACCGCCTTGATGCTCTCCGAGGCGGCGGTAGCCGCCGGCGCCCCCGGGGATCTGGTTCAGTGTATTGACACGGCGACGCTCGAAGGCACACAAGCCTTGATCCGTCATGAACGCACCAGCGTCATTCTGGCAACCGGCGGTTCAGGCATGGTCAAGGCGGCGTATTCGAGCGGCAAGCCGGCTTTTGGTGTCGGCCCGGGCAATGTGCCCGTGCTGATCGATACCTCCGCGGACGTCGAGAATGCCGTAGCCAAGGTTGTGGCCGGCAAATCCTTTGACTACGGAACCGTCTGTTCGAGTGAGCAGGCCATCGTGGCGGAGCAGTCGCTTCGCAGCCGCATTTTGGAGGCGCTTCGGTCGCATAAGGCGTATCTGGCCACCGAAGCGCAAAAGGAAGCCTTGGGCAAACTGCTGATCCTGCCCAACTGGACCGTGAATCCGAACTGCGTCGGTCAAGCCCCGGACAAGATCGCTGAGATGGCCGGTTTTGCGGTTCCACCAGACACCTCGATCCTTTGCGCGGAAATTGGCGGCGTCGGCAAGCGGCATCCGCTTTCGGCAGAAAAACTATCGCCGGTGCTTTCACTGCACTTTGTGCAGGATTTTCAGGCTGCTCTCGAGATCTGCCACGCCCTGCTGAAGTTCGGGGGGCTCGGGCACACCGCCGCGATCTACGCCAGGGAGGAAGCGCACATCCGCCAGTTTGCGCTGCGCATGCCCGCGATGCGCGTGCTCGTGAATACGCCCGCCCCGCATGGCTCCACCGGCATCACCACCAACGTTTTTCCTGCCATGACGCTCGGATGCGGTGCGATCGCGGGCAACGCCACTTCCGATAATATCGGGCCGATGAACCTGATCAATATCAAGCGGCTGGCCTACGCGGCGCGGGAAGCTGACGATGCCTTTGAAGCGCCTTTAGAGACCAGCCGAACCCCCTGGGTTCCGATTGATCGCCGGACGGTGTCCGCGGCCGTGGACCGGTATCTGGCCGCGCGGGGCCTTTCTTCCGCAGAGGTCACTGCACCCGTGGTCTCCCATCTCGCGACCCAGGTGGTCAATCGGTTTCTCTCCCGCCGGTCCTCGGCAGAGAGGGCCGGTTTTGGTTGACTGACGAACCCAGGCGCGGGCGCGTCCAGTTCCGCGATGCCGGCGCCTCCTCCGGCGGAACCCGTACCTCAGCCGGCGGACTTTGTCTGCGAGGCGGACGTGCGCGCGGCCATACGGGAAAACCGCAAGATTACCATCGGGCCGAGGACCATCGTCACCCCATCCGCCCGCGATCTGGCCGCGCCCAATGATATTCTGGTGGTGACCCAGGGCTGAGGTAACCGGTGGACTTAAATCTAGATACGCTCAAGCGCGAGATCCTCGAGTATCTCGAAACGGCCGGATTCGCCGTATTCCGAAGCAGTCCCGGCGGGCTGGAAGGCTTGCCCATGGTGCTCTGGGATGTCGAGCACCATCCCGATTACCAGGCGTTTCTCGACGTGGCACGCCGGGCCGGCGTCAAGCTCATCCTCTTTGCCGCGGCTGAGTTTGAGAGCGCCGACCTGGACGAACTGTTGGAGCAGATCGAAGACTGCGATCTGCCGCGAGACGAGCAGCACGATTACCAGTCCCGCCTGCGCGAGTTGCGCTCCTTCGAGGGTGTGACTTGCTCTATCGAGATTGCCTTCGACTACCAGTCCCGTCTCCACGTCTACGAAGTGCAGCCTGACTGGTACGAGGAGTTTCTCAACCTGGAGGAAGAAATCACCGCGCGGTTTTCCGACGAGGGCGATCTCGAACGGGGCGATTCGCTGGGCGGGTATTTTTCAAAGAATTAGAGTCACCGATGCGAACGCGCGCTCGTTGGACGCTGCCAGCCGGCGATCCGCGCCATGTGGAGAAGCTACGCGCGGTCCTCGGCTTCGCCTCGCCGGCAGCTCAGGTGCTGGTGAGCCGGGGCTTGGGCGATCCGGCGGCCGCCCGCCGCTTTCTTCGGCCATCCCTTGAGGAGCTCTGCGACCCATTCTCCATGCGTGACATGGCTTGCGCGGTAGAGCGCCTCCGGCAAGCCATCCGCAATCGCGAGCGCATTCTCATCTACGGCGACTATGATGTGGACGGCACACTTTCTGTTGTCTTGCTGACCAAGGCCATCGAGATGGCGGGAGGCGCCGCCAGCTACCACGTGCCGCATCGATTGAAGGACGGGTACGGCATGCGCCCGGAAGTGGTGGAGCGTGCGGCGGCCGAAGGGGTGAGCCTGATTATCAGCGTGGATACCGGCATCCGCGCCAGCGAGGTCGTCTCTCGCGCCACCGAGCTCGGAATCGACACGATCGTCACCGATCACCACCTCCCGGAAGCCGCCCAGCCTCCGGCGATGGCGATCCTCAATCCCAACCGGCCCGGCTGCTCCTATCCCGAAAAGAACCTGTGCGGCGCCGGAGTGGCTTTCAAGCTGGTACAGGCGCTGATCGCGGGCTTGGGCTGGCCTGGGGAGAAGGTCGAGCGCGCGACCGAATCCTTTCTGAAGCTGGTTGCCATCGCGACCGTAGCGGACGTCGTGCCGCTTACCGGTGAGAACCGCGTTATCACCAAACACGGTCTGGACGGCCTTGGCGACGTGCGCAACCCGGGGCTTCGGGCGCTGCTGGAAGTGGCGGGTTTTGGCGGGGCCCGTGTGCCGAGCGCCCGCCAGGTGGGTTTTCAGATCGCGCCACGGCTGAACGCCGCCGGGCGGATGGACACGGCGCGGGTGGCCATCGAGCTGTTTCTGACCTCCGACCCGGAGCGCGTCCGCGCTCTGGCGCAACAGCTTCACGAGCAGAACGCCGAGCGCCAGCAAGTAGAGGCGGAGATCCGCGAAATCTGTGAACAATGGCCGGTGGACGAATCGTCGGCGGCATTGGTTTATTACTCCGGAGACTGGCACCGCGGCGTTTTGGGGATCGTTGCTAGCAGGCTGGTCGAGCGGTTTCACCGGCCCGTTTTTGTGCTCGGCCTCAACCCCGATGACGGTCTGGCGCAAGGTTCCGGACGCAGTACCCCGGCGTTCCACCTGTTGGAGGCGCTCGAATCGATGCCGGAGCTGTTTGTGCGCTTCGGCGGGCATCAACACGCCGCCGGGGTGACGCTTGAGACCCACCGCGTGGAAGAGTTTCGCAGGCGGCTGAATGGGTTCGCGGCGGCCCGGCTCCGTGCCGAGGATCTTCTCCCTGAGCTGCGGATCGACGGGGTGGTCGATTTTCGCGAGATTACGGATCGCACGGTCTCTGAGATCGCGGCGCTGGCCCCGTTTGGGCACGGCAACCCACCGCCTCTATTCGTGGCACGGGGCGCGGAGATGGCCGGGCCGCCGGCCCTCTGGAAGGAAAAGCACCTGCGAGTCCTGCTGCGCCAAAATGACCGCTGCCTGGCGCTGAAGGCCTGGAATTTTGCCGAGCGCGCCTGCGACTTTGCCGAAGGGACGCCTCTGGACGTGGTGCTGTCCCTGGAAGAAGACGCATACGCGGCGGCTCGGGGATACCCTGGTTGGGCGCCGATCCTGCGCGATGTGCGCGCCGCCCGAGTGACGCCGTAGGCAGATGAACGAGAGACCCACTTGGACGGTGCGGCGACCCTGCCGCACCGCCAACGCGCCCGGAACTGGCAGCTGATTGAGTAGGAAGTTGTCACGCCTAGAATCACCGCCAAACGCCCCCGCCCTCGACGGGCATCTCACGGGCACTCAAAGGGTCACCGGAAGGCGACCTGTTCCCATCGAGCGCGAACCATTCGACAACAACCCCGTCGGAGAGTACTCCGTGTCTGTTCTGCGGATGGTGGACCACCCCGAAGCTAGTACAACCGGCGCAAGCGCCCCACCCGCCCCCTTCGCTGGCACGGGCGCCAGGTAGAACGCCGGTGGACACTTCTCGATCGTCAGGTGACGGGCGGATTGAAAGTTCCTCCTCGAGCGGAACTATCACTAAAGACAACCAGCCCTTCGGTACGTTTTAACTGTTCTGGCGCCGCTCGCCGTGTCCCTTACCCGATTGCCTTCGCGTTACCGGTTACGATGGCGTCAGCTGAACGGATCCGCTGGCGCCGAAGGTTAGGGTGAGGCGCAGCCACGTGATGGGGTAACCCTACCTGGCTGAGAGTGACCGTCGCGAAAACCCTGGTCCGACACTATTTGGCGGCCGCTGCGATAGGGTGCCCTTTGCGTTTGCCTCCATTCACCCCCATCGTTAGATGTTGTGAGCATGCCAGCCGAAGTCGGTGTTGCACGGGACACACGCGGACGTCGCGCTCTCCCTCAAAGAAGATGCCTGCCAGGCGGCTCAGGGGGCCGGCTGGCTGTCGTTCTGCGCGATGTGCGCGCCGCGGAGGGCCGCGCAAAGAACGGGTCACCCGGCGTCGATTGTACGCACAGCATTCTCGACGGGTTCGAGCGCGGCGATTTCAACACCGAGGGGCGCGGTCTTTAGCTCGGCGAATTTGCGCGCGCTCACCATCACCCGGCCTTCGAGCGAGCCGATGGCGCTGTTGTAAGCCTCGACCGCGCGTTCCAGGCTCTTGCCCATCTTGTTCCAGTGGTCACCCATATCAGACAGGCGCTTGTACAGCTCCTTGCCGAGCGCACTGATCTCCGCGGCGTTTTCCGCGAGTTTCTCTTGCCGCCAGCCGTAAGCCACGGCGCGCAGCAGCGCGATCAGGGTGGTGGGCGTGGCAAGGATGATATTCTGGTCTGCGCCGAATTCGATCAAGCAGGGGTCCTGCTCCAGAGCGGCGCTAAAGAAGCTCTCCCCCGGCAGGAACATCACGGTGAATTCCGGCGCATGGTCGAACTGCTCCCAGTAGGACTTCCGCGCAAGCGCGGTCATGTGAGCGCGGACCTGGCGCGCATGGTCCGCCAGCCGCGCCGTGCGAGCCGTTTCGTCGCCCGCTTCCATCGCCCGGAGGTAGGCGTCGAGGGGTGTCTTAGCGTCTACGACGATAATCTTTCCCGCGGGCAGGCGCACGAGCAGGTCGGGCCGGAACCGGCCGTCTTCGGATTGGACGGTGGTCTGGCTGAAAAAATCACAATGTTCAAGCATGCCGGCCATTTCCACGACGCGGCGCAATTGGATCTCGCCCCAATGGCCCCGGACGCTCGGTGCGCGCAGCGCCGTCACCAGCCGGCCGGTTTCGGCGCGCAGCTGCTCCTGGGTTCCGACGAGACTCCGAACCTGCTCGTTGAGGGCGGCATAGGCGCCGGCGCGCGCCTTCTCCAACTCCTGGATCTGCAAATCGACTCGATCGAGAGAATTACGCACCGGCGCTACCAGCTCGACAATCGCCTGCTGCCGTTTTTCGAGCTCACCCCGCGCTGCTTCTTGCGTCTGGCCGAGAGCAGATTTCGCCAGATCGAGGAAGGCTTGATTGTTCCGCGCCAGCGCATCCGCCGAGAGCGCGCGGAAGGCGTCGGAAAGTTTCTGCTGGGCGTCATTCCACAACGCCATTTTCTCCGCCAGCTCCCGCGAGCGCCCGCGCAGCAGCAGCCACGCCAAGGCGAAACCCGCGGCGAAACAGAGCACTGGCAAAATGTTTGGCACTCACCCTATTATCGCTCTCTCGGGACAGGTCCTTAGAGCAGGACGGTATCGATACGCGCTTCTGGGAGGGGGGAAGGTGGGCTTGGTGGCGGGTCGGCCGCCGGGTTTCGGCCGGTGAGAAAACGCATTAGGTCTTCTTCGGATCCGTCGAAGAAGCCATCCACGAGTTCCCGGATCGCGGCGCGGCGCATCGCTTCGCGCGAGGCTTGCAAAGAGTAGACAAAAGCCCGACCCTTTTTGTGGCGCGTCAATTTACCTTTGCGCACCAGGCGCTCCAGCACGGTCATAATGGTGGTGTAGGCCAGCGGGCGGGAGCGCGACACGCTCTGCTGCACATCCTTGACATTACCTTCCCCGAGAGACCAAAGGGCTTTCAGGCACAGCATCTCAAGCGGCGGCGGAATGTCGCGGACGGTCCTGGGCATCAGCTGTCCGCCTCCGGCACCCCGCTTCCGAGGGCCTGTTTCAATTTGCCGGCAAACGCCGATTCGGACTTGGGCGAGGAGACGGGTGGCGTGTTCGCAACGGGCGCGCTTCCGTTTGCTTTGACTGTCGGGCGCGGCTGCCGGGCCTCCGGTTCCGGATTCAAATACCGGTCCTTCTTGAGCGCCGAGCGCTCCAAGGCGCCGCTGTAGCCGGTGAAACACCCTTCTACCTGACGGTCTTTCTCGATCAGGAAGCGCATGCAATCCATTTTGGAATCCATGTCGTCGATGTAGTGCAGGAGCAACGCTTCGGGAAATTGCGGCAATTTCGGCGAGCCGAATTCGAGCTGACCGTGGTGACTGAGAATCATGTGCTCGAGCAGCGAGCGCCACAGGGGCGGAAAGTCAGGCAGGCCGCGCAGCTTGTCGCCGACCATGCGCAGGGCGATCGAAATATGGCCGAGCAACTGCCCGTCGCTCGAGTAAGAAAAGCCACGGTCGTAGTTCAGCTCGTAAATCTTGCCCATATCGTGCAACACCACGCCTGCCAGCAGCAAGTCGCAGTCGATGTTGGAATAATGCTGAGCGATCATGCGAGCCAGGGCACATAGCGAGAGCACGTGCTCGAGCAACCCGCCGAGATAGGCGTGGTGGATCTGCTTGGCGGCCGGCGCGCGCCGGTAGCGGGCGGCAATCTCTTCGTCGCTAAGCAGCGCCTGGAGCAATCCCTTGAGGTGGGGATTGTTCATCTCGGCCACGATGCCACACAACTCCGCCCACATCTGTTGCGGGTCGCGCCGCGAAGAGGGGAAGTAGTCGGCATAGTCGACTTCGCTGTCGTCCATCCGCCGCATCTTGTGAATGGTCAACTGCGGCCGATTGTGGAAGACCTGCAGAAGCCCCTTCACCTTGACGAAGTCGTCGCGCTCAAAGCTGTCCAGCACATCGGAGACGTTGTCCCACATTTTGGCATCGACTTCGCCGGTGCGGTCTCCGAGCATCAGCGACAGATAGGGCTCGCCGCTCTTTTTTTGCCGAATCTCCTTGGCATGCACCAGAAAACTGGAGGTGATCACGCGGTTGGGCTCGAGCTCGCTCACATAAGACGATTTCATGGTTTGGCGGGCGGCGTGTCCGGTGGCGGTGGCGTCGTGGCGGCTGGCGTCGTGGCGGCTGGCGTCGCACCGGCCGCACTTTTGGCGGTTCCCAACGGAATGACCTTCAGCAGCTTCCGTTTTCGCTTGGCGGCGACTTCTTCCTTCGTCGTGGTTTCCGGCTTCAACTGAATGACGTCTTTCCAACGAGTGTCTTTGCCGGGAGCGGCGCCGGCGTCCACATATCCGTCCTTGATCTGGAGGAAGGCGTTTTGGCGAAGGTTGGTCAGGTACTCGCGTACCTTAGGCTCCATCTTCGGCTCGGCGAGCTTCTGGGTGATCTGTTCTTTCACTTCTTCAAAGCTGGCTTGGCCGGCCTCGTAATGGTCGTCAACTTTCAAGATCAGCAGGTACTGCGGGAGCTTGATGGCGTCGGTCACATAGCCACGTTTTTGCTGGAAAACGAGATCCTCGATTTCCTTCACCAGCAGATGCTCGCTGCGTTTATACGGCGGCAACTGCCCACCATCTTTGGCGGTTGCCGGATCGTCGGAGTTTTGGCGCGCCAGGTCGCTGAACTTCTCCCCCTTACGGGCGCGCGTCACTAGATCGGCTGCCTTCTTCTGCGCTGCGGCCACCTGCGCCGGCGTTTTGCCTTCGGTGGAGAGCAGGATCTGGCTCAGGAAAACCTGCTCTTCGCGCACAAACTCCTTCTGGTGCTCCTCATAGTACTTTCGCAGGTCCGCTTCCGGAATCGAGATGCGTGAACTAATCTCCTCGCCGATCACTTTTTGTGTGAGCAAGGTGTTCTTCATCTGCTGCTGAAAGTCCTCAAAGGACATGCCGGTCTGTTCGCGAATGTAATCGTGAAACTTGTCGGGATCGGTAATCTTGCTCTGCGACTGGATCTCCGCCAGACGGCGCGTC
Organism: Acidobacteriota bacterium; assembly: GCA_028876805.1. GTDB lineage: Bacteria > Acidobacteriota > Terriglobia > Bryobacterales > Bryobacteraceae > PSRJ01. Next base: position 10,331 of record JAGWQP010000342.1, read on the forward strand.
ACATCGGCGTCGACCTTGACGTCCAGGTCCTTGCCCCTCTGCACTAGCAGGAGTTGGTCGATCTGATCGCGCAACGCATTCTTGTCCTGGTTACGCACGACCTCAGCCAGTTGGGCGCCGGTCAGGCCCTGACTCTTTGCCTCTTCCATCAGGCGCGTCCGGGCCTGCTCCATCTCCCCGCGCGTGATGATATCTCCATTGACCTTGGCAATAATCTCCTCAACGATGCGCACGTCGGCCGCTTGGGCCAGGGGAGCAATCGCCGCTATGAGGACAATCAACCTCGAACGCATAATGGTCAAATCCTTATGGTACTAATTTATCAGGTCTGGCCCTTCCGCTGAAGAGATTGGACGCGACGAGCAGACACCCGGTTCCGCCCTAGACCCGCCGCCCGCCTCTCGTTGCCCGACAGGCCCAACGTCGTCGTGTTATCCTCTTCTGAGGGCATAAGCACCGTGGCGGCAGGATGAGCGCCGTATCTGGCGCAACCGAAAGCGGCCCTGAGCAAGAGAACAATTCGCACGCTGACGGAAACGGATGAGGAATGGCTCCCTCTGCTCCTCAAAGTTGCCGCCCGTCGGATGTTCGCGCCACCATGAACAGATTGGTCAACAGGAGGAGTTACCAGCAAACATGAGTACCGCAACCAAGAGTCCGCAAAGCCTGGAGGCTCTCTTACAGAATGTCGGAAATCCGGTGAACCTGCTCCGTAATTCGCGGATCGGAGCTTATGTCTATCCTGTAGTCCCCGCCGAATACTCGAATTGGCGCGACGAACAACGCGCCTGGCGGGAAGGCTGCGTTCTTTTCGACCAGTCTCACCATATGGTGAATGTGTATATAGAGGGACCTGACGCTGTCAAGTTGGTTTCACACCTGGGGTCCAACAGTTTCGCAAATTTCCCCCTCGACCGGGCCAAGCAGTTTGCCCCGTGCAGTTACGGCGGCCATGTAATCGGCGACGGGATTCTCTTTCATCTGGAGCAGAACAAGTTGGTCTTCGTGGGACGCGCACCGGCCGCCAGTTGGATTGAGTTCCAGGCCGAGACTGCCGGATACAACGTGAAGACCACCAAGGACGACCGCTCGCCGTCGAACCCGCGCGGGCAAGCGGTCGTTCGCAGCTGCTACCGCTACCAGATCCAAGGGCCGAATGCCTGGCGGGTGATCGAAAAGCTGAATGGCGGACCCATTGCGGAGATCAAGTTCTTCAATATGGGCGCGATCCACATCGAGGGACGGAAAGTCCGCGCCTTGCGTCATGGCATGGCGGGCGCTCCCGGGTTGGAGGTCTGGGGGCCGTACGGGGAGCGCGAGGAAATCCGGGCCGCGATCGTCGAGGCCGGCAAGGAGTTCGGGTTGGTGCAAGTGGGCGCTAGAGCGTACGCGACCAACACGCTGGAATCCGGTTGGATCCCGTCCCCTCTGCCGGCGGTTTATACGGGAGAAAAAATGAAGGCCTACCGGCAGTGGTTGCCGGCGGCGAGTTATGAGGGCACCGGCTCTCTGGGCGGCAGCTTCTATTCGAATAACATCGAAGACTACTACATGACGCCGTACGAGCTGGGCTATGGCTCGTTTGTCAAATTCGACCATGACTTCATCGGACGAGAAGCCCTGGAGAAAATGGCCGGCCAGCCGCAACGGAAGAAAGTGACGTTCGCATGGAACAGCGATGACGTCATCACGGCTCTCCGATCGCTGTTCGACGCGGGCGACATCTACAAATACATCGATATTCCGTTATCCAATTACGCATCGGCGTCTTATGACAAGATCCTGAAGGGCGGTAAGACGGTCGGTCTGTCGATGTTTGCCGGCTATAGCTACAACGAGCGCTCGATGCTGTCGCTGGGCGTGGTGGAGCCGAACATCGAGACCGGCACCGAGGTCACGCTCGTGTGGGGCGAAGAAGGCGGCGGCTCGCAAAAGACGACCGTCGAGCGCCACAAGCAGATCGAAATCCGCGCAACCGTCAGCCCTGTGCCTTACTCCAAGGTCGTCCGCGAAACGTATCACGAAGGCTGGCGTACGCACCAGCGCTAGCGCTAGGGGAGGGACCCCGGCATCGCCAGCCACTCGCGCATTGCACCGGAGACCGCGGCCGGCTGCTCGAGCGTCGACATGTGCCCGCTCTCGGGCACCACGACTAGTTTGCTGCCCCGA
>JAGWQP010000343.1 GCA_028876805.1 Acidobacteriota bacterium
ACTACCGTCAGATCTTCCTCGACGGCCGTCCTCTCCCCCTGCCCACGCAGCCTTCCTACATGGGCTACTCGGTCGGCAAGTGGGAGGGCGACACATTGGTCGTCGACACCAACGGCCTCAACGATCAAGGGTGGCTGGATATGGACGGGCACCCTCAGACCGAATCGACGCACATCACGGAACGCTTCCGCCGCCGCGACTTCGGGCATATCGATCTTCAGCTCACGATCGACGATCCGAAGGCGTACACCAAGTCTTGGAGCGCGCGCGTGCACCTCGACTACCTTCCGGACGAGGAGCTGATCGAATCCATCTGTGAAAACGAAAAAGACCTACCGCACATGGTCGGTAAATAACCGCGTCCATCGGGTGGGGCGTCGTAGGGGACACAAAATATGAAACTCGAGAGTCTCTGTCTGGCGCGGGAAACGCCGGTGGCCGCGATCACGTTGAACCGGCCGGAGCGGCGGAACGCGCTGTCTTTGGAACTCATGCTGGAGCTGATCGGCTGTCTCGAGCAGATTGGGCGCGATCCCGAAGTGCGCGTGGTGGTCCTGCGGGCCGCAGGCAAGGCCTTTTGCTCGGGGCACGATCTCTCGCAATTGACCGGAAGGGATATCAACGAGTACCGGCGCATCTTCGATGTGTGCAGCGAGTTAATGCTGAAGGTCCAGGGCATTCCACAGCCAGTAATCGCCGAAGTGCAGGGTATTGCAACGGCGGCGGGTTGCCAGTTGGTGGCGGCCTGCGATCTGGCTGTAGCTGCCGAAGAGGCTGCATTCGCAACCCCGGGTGTGAAGATCGGGCTCTTCTGCACCACGCCTATGGTGGCTCTGACCCGCGCCATCGGACGCAAGCGCGCGCTCCAAATGTTGCTCACCGGCGAACTAATCGATGCGTTGACGGCCGCGGAATGGGGGCTGGTCAACCAGGTGGTGCCACAGGCCGAACTCGCCTCAGCCACGGCCAGGCTGGCGGCCAAGATTGCGGATGCCAGCTCGCTGGTCGTATCCATTGGCAAGCAGGCGTTCTACACCCAGATCGATCTCGACCAGCCTAAAGCGTACGCGTATGCCAAGGAGGTCATGTCGATGAACGCGCTGGCTGCTGACGCGCAGGAAGGCATATCCGCGTTTTTGACCAAGCGGGCTCCCCGCTGGAGCGGACGATAGCCCCGGTCCACGCTTCGTGAGGACCGGCTAGTCCCCAATTAGAAGCACGACCCCTTGACTCCTCCCATCGCCGGTGAAATAATCTCGCCAATTCAGAGTACTCACTGAGGGCAGAAACTCAGGAGGTATGCCATGAACCGAAACGCGTTTTCTTTACTGGCCGGCGGGCTATTGTGCGCCGCGTTGCCGGCGTCGGCGCATCATTCTTTTGCCGCGGAATATGATGCCCAAAAACCGATCAAGATCACCGGCACCATAACCAAAGTCGAATGGATGAACCCCCACATCTATTACTATGTCGACTCCAAGGATGACAGCGGGAAGGTGACGAACTTCGCCGTCGAAGGCGGCACTCCGAACCAGTTATACCGGCAGGGGTGGAGGAAAGACTCGTTGCGTATTGGGGACACCATTACCGTCTCCGGCTTCCGCGCCAAGAACGGCTCCAACCATGTCAACGGAAGGATGGTGATCCTGGCCGACGGGACTCGGGTATTCGGCGGATCCGCCGATGATGGTGGTCCCGGTGCTGAGGGGTACGGTGGGGGCGGCCGAAAGGGCGAACGCTGACCCGCTGCCCTCCCGGTTCGAAGCTGAAAAATCCTGATCGGAGGTTTGGTGTGAGCGATCGTTTCCTGACTTGGCTTATGGCTCAGGGGGCCGCGTCCTGGGTGCTGCTCGTCGCGGCCAATCCTGCCGCCGCCCAATCGGCGTCGCCTGCGCCGGGCGCCGCCACTACCCGGCCTCCGGTGGCGCAGTCGCGTAAGGCTCCGCCCAGGCCCACCCCGCATGGCGCCTGGTGGTATACCGGCGACGCTCCTCCGGCGGCTCCCGGGCCTCCCGATCTGACCGGAGTCTGGTTTGGTCGGACCAGCGGCGATCTCTCCAAGGATGCAGTACCGGGCAAGGAAATGACTCTCACACCGTACGGCAAGATGCGGTACGACAACGTTGACCATGCGAAGGACCCGAGTACGTACTGCCTGCCAGCCGGCCCCGCTCGGATGATGATGATGGCCCACCCCAACATGATCATCCAGCGTCCAGATGTGATTGTGGTTCTCACCGAGTCGCAGCGCACCTTCCGCTTGATTTACCTGGACGGCCGCGGCCATCCTGAAGACGTCAACGACTATCCGGAGTGGATGGGCAGTTCCATGGGCCACTGGGAGGGCGCCACCTTGGTCGTCGACACGGTGGCCATCAAAGATCGGACGTGGCTCGATACCTCCGGCCACGAGCACAGCGATCAGTTGAAGATGGCCGAGCGGTACCGGCTGCTCGACCGGAACACGCTCGAGATGGTCGTGACTTATGACGATCCCGTGTTCTTCGTGAAGCCGTTCACCACGAGAAGACTGGCCAGGCGCCAGATCGGGGACCGCATCATGGACCACTCCTGCCTGGAAAACGAGAAAGACATCATCAATCTTGTGCCGACCATCGGTGACGCGGGCAGATAAGCAAACGTGGCTCGCCACAACTATCTTTTGCGCTGGAACCGGTAATTGCCGGACACGTGCACTTCAAGCAGGTGCGTTGGCACACCCTGGTCGTCTCTGACGAACTCGATCCCCAGCCCAAAAAATCCTGCAAACTTGGTTTCCGACTGCGCCACCAGCTGCGTTTTCCCCCTCCCCTTCAGTTCGGCGAACAGCGCATCGCCAGAAGCGGTGATTTCGATGATTCTGGGGTGAGGCCCCACTCCCCACAGGTCCTGCTCCTCATACGTGCCAGCGTATTTCGTCAGGATTTCCGGGGCGACCTTAACACTTAGTTTCTTCTCGTCTGAGGTCTTGCCGACCCAATGTGTGAAGCTGGGGCTGGTCTCGTTGCAGACGGATTCGAGCAATTCGGTATCCGCGTCCAACCCGGCCTGAAGCGCGACCGTCCAGGAATGGGCGTACACCGAGGGATCGCTCAGGGTGATTTTAATATCCATGTGGCCGAAGTCCCGGCGCTGGTAGCGTTCGGTCGTGCGCAGCGCTTCGCTGTGGGGGTGGCCGTCGCGATCGAGCCACGTCCGGTCATTGAATCCGTTGCTGTCAACCACCAGCGTGTCTCCGTCCCAGTGACCCACCGAATACCCCATCCAACTAGGATTGGCGTCGGTCTCCAATTTGCGGCCGTCCATGAAAATCTGACGATAGGTCAGATCCTCGTCCAGCAGGACGATCAGGCCGGGAGTCTGAATGATCTTAGTCCGGCGCTCGCTGTTGCTGTAGTTCGGACCCCATGGCAAACACTGGTACGCCATGTGATCTTTCCCAAAGTCATCCAGGCGGTGTTGGTACAGAGCGTCCGCCCAGGGCTGGACTTCGCCCGGCTTGAGGTCCGCGGCGACGTTCCTGGAATACTTCGGCGAGATTCTTTGCCACAGTCCGGAAAGGTCCGGTTTGCCGTCAGGTGTCCTTGGCGCGGGTGCGGTCAGATTGGGCTTCCCGTCGGCAGTGCGGGGAATGCCGGGGATGGGGTGATTCAGCCACTGCGCCGAGAGCGGTGCGCTGAGCACCGATACGATGGCCGTGATCGACCAGGCTTTCATGGTGCACCTCCTGCGAACTTTCCTTAACGCATGGTGAGTAGATTCTATCAGGAGCGCCGTGCGGCTGGCGAGCAGATGTATCTGTAATCCGTCGCTTGGCATTCAACGCGGAGGCGCGGGGGTGATCGTATCGGGTCGCCGCGAGTCGCTTCGGGTGTATACTCCGGAAAGCTGGGAGGATGGCGCAGCCAATGTCTGAAGCCGATCACGAAATCTCTCGCCGCGAGCTGATCGCGAGCTCCGCGTTTGTTCCTCTGGCGGCGTTAACCTGTAGTTCCGCGGCCCACGCGCAGACTCCCGCAGCCCATGCCACCGAGACGGCGCTTTCGCCGGCCCAAATGAAGATCCTCGAAGCGGTTGTCGATCGCCTGATTCCCCGCGACGAGCTCGGTCCGAGCGCGGCCGAGGCCGGTGCGCCGATTTACATCGATCGCGCCCTGACGGGCCCGAACGCCGGCGAAAAGCAGACCTTCGTCGACGGGCTCGCCGCCTTAGACGCTTTTGCGAACAGTTCGCAGGGCGCTTCGTTCACGGATCTCTCACCAGAAAGGCGGGACGCCGTGCTTACCGCGATGGACAACGGTACGGCCACCGGATTCGCCAATTCGCAGCAGTTTTTCAACCGGGTCCGGCGGCTCACGCTCGAGGGGATGTTTGGCGATCCCTTCTACGGCGGCAACCGGAACTTCGCCGGCTGGGATTTGCTCCGTTATCCCGGACCGCGACTGGTGGTTGGGCCCGAGGAGCAGCGGATGGACAAGCTTCCCGAGCCGTATCGCCGCTCGGCTTATGGACCGCAGTATGGCCATTAAGCTCAAGCCCGTCGACGTCGCCATCGTGGGGCTGGGGGCGGCGGGTGGAATGGCCGTTTTGCCCTTGGCGCGCGCCGGCCTGAAAGTCGCGGGCATTGAAGCCGGCGGCTGGCTGGATCCCCACAGAGACTACCACGCCGACGAGATTCACAACAATGTCCGGATGCTTGTCACGAGTGTCTCTAAAACCAAAAACGAGGTCCCGACGTTTCGGACAAGCCCCGAACAGCGGGCCAGTCGAGCCACCAGCAACCGGACCATGATGAATGCCGTGGGCGGCACGACCACTCACTACGATGCCAATAGCTGGCGCTTCGCGCCATGGGATTTTAAAATCCGCACCGATTCGGTCGGCCGCTACGGCGCCGCCGCGCTACCCCGGGGCTCTACGGTCGAAGACTGGCCGCTGACGTATGACGAGCTGGAGCCTTACTACGATACAGTCGAATACGAAATCGGCGTCTCCGGCAAGGCCGGCAACATTCAAGGAGAGATCAATCCGCTGGGCAATGTGTTTGAGGGACCGAGGCGTCGCGAGTACCCGATGCCGCCCTTGCGTGACACCGGCTTCACCAGCTTGATGACCTCGGCCGCGGGCAAGCTGGGCTGGAATGGGCACCGCTCGCCGGCAGCCATCAATTCGCAGCCGTATGCCGGCCGCTCAGCGTGCGCGTACCATGGCTACTGCGACACGGGCGGGTGCCACCTCGGTGCCAAGAACTCGACGGCCGTCACCACCATTCCGCAGGCGTTGAAGACCAGGAACCTGACCGTTGTCGATCACGCCCATGTGACGCGCATTCTCTCCGATGGACAAGGCAGGGTCACGGGCGTCCAGTACCTCCGCGGTGGCAAAGAATACTTTCAACCGGCGAAAGTCGTGTTGCTGGGGTGTTATACGTACGAAAACGCGCGTCTGCTGCTGCTATCGAAGTCCAAAGCGTACCCGAAGGGCCTTGCGAACAACCACGGGCAGGTCGGCCGGCACTATATCGCGCACTGGGACGGGCGCGAAATCTCCGGACTGTTTCCGTTCGAACTGAACATCTGGTACGGGGCTCTTGCGCAGGGAGTCGTGGTCAACAACTGGGCCGACGACAACTTTGACCACAGCGGGCTCGGCTTTATCGGAGGAGCCAGCCTCACCGTGAACCACGAGTTGCACCCGATCGCGGCCGCGGCTATGCCCCTGTTCAGTCGCGCGCCGTCCTGGGGTTCTCGGTGGAAGAGATTCGTGAATCAGAACGCAGGGCGCTGGGTGGGCGTGTATGCCCAATGCACCTCGTTGCCCTACGAGAACACCTACCTGGACCTCGACCCTGAAGCGAAGGACCCATTGGGCGATCCGGTCTGCCGCATCACTAGCGGTTCCAAGGAGAACGAACCGCGCGCCCGGCTCTACGTGGCGTCCCGAGCCGAAGAGTGGCTGCGCGCCGCTGGTGCGACCGACGTGATCAAACAGCCCCTTTCGTCCGAAGGCCCCAATCAGTCTTGGCATGCGATTGGTGGCACGCGCATGGGCGAGAATCCCGAAACCAACGTGGTGGACAAGTGGGGCTTCTCCCACGAAGCGCCGAATTTGGGTGTGCTCGGCGGATCGGTGATGGGGACTCACGGGGCGCGAAACCCGACGTTGACGATCCAGGCCCTGGCCTGGCGCACCGCGGATCACCTAATTCGGAACTGGAAGTCGATCACCGGGTGATCTTGCGAAAATCGCAATCCGGCAATGCGGCGGCATGAATCGACCGCCGGTGGGCCTGGTGATATACCCGGCCGCCGCTAACTAACTGGGGTGGCGTCAGAAGCGCGTGGCCAGCCGGCTTTAGTTTAGTGCCTGCGCCTGGGTGGCGAGGAGTAGCGTGCCATCTTCTTCGGCAACGGTCAGATACGGCCTGCCGTATCTTTACCGACAACGTACGGGCGCGGATCCCGGGCGTTGCCGGGACAAGTGTCAAGCTCTGCCTGCCGATTGTCCCGGCGTAAGGGAAGGCTTCACTGTGGTATTGCGCAGCGTGAGCAGCCTCACTGGATGGGGAGGAGGTAGTCGGGACTCTCAACTAAACGATGGTTGGGTGGGCAACTATTTCTGCAAACACTGCTTGTGCCAAATGCCCGGAGCCTGTTTGCGCTATAGCATCAAAAACTTCACGCATGAGGGTTTGGGTATTTCCATCTTGGCGCCACTCGGCGTCATCTTTCCGGTATCGGGATCCACCGCGAACGTCATCATCTGGTTGGTTGTCTGATTCCCCACATAGAGAAACCTGCCTGAGGGCTCGAAGTCGAATTCCCGTGGATTCCCACCGAGCGTGCTGACGATATCCACGGGAATCATCTTGCCCGTCTCCTCTTCGATCCTGACGATCACCAAGCTATCGTGGCCGCGGTTGCTGGCATAGACGAACTTCCCGTTGGGGTGAATGCGGATATCCGAGAGCGAGTTGCGCTCTTTGAAATCGGCCGGGATTGTCGGGATTGTTTCTATAGAACGAACGTCGCCGGTCTTGGAATCGAATCGGAACGACGTGAGGATGGATTCCCTCTCATTCGTGATAAAGAAATACGGCAGATGCGCGTGGAACGCCGAGTGCCTTGGCGCTCTCCCGGGCGGTGTGCGAAACGACTTTCCCGTCCCGAGAGTGCGCGAAGCCGGATCAAACCGATAGACATAGATGTGGTCCGTTCCAACGTCGCAGGCGACTACCCACCGGCCCGTGTTGTCAAAATTTACGGAGTGAGCGGCAGCTCCTGAGCCCGGTTCCGTGAGAGGCCGCCTCTCAAAAACGGCCACATCGCACGCCGGTTCTAGCGACCCATCTGACTTCACCACAAACATCGCCACCGTCCCGTCATCGGTGGGATTCTCAATCACCGGAACGCCATTCCTCTTCGCCACCCTTACGGCCTTGACCAAGTCGCCGTGGTTTGCCACCAGGACGCGGTTGCCCGTCCTGTCGATGATGATGAAGCAGGGATTGACGCCCATCGATGGCTGCGTGTTCAGATGAGTGAGCGAGCCGTTCTCTTGGTTGATGGCGAACGCATGCACTCCGCCGCCCGCGCCAGCCTTGCCGTTCAGATTCGGCACTTCTTGCGTGCAGTAGAGAAATCGGCCGTTCGCGGAAATGCACAGGTTCCCGCCGTTCAGGCCGTCAAATTCCGGTCCGGTCTTGAACACCTGCGTGAGCGACCCATCGGTCCGATTGACCGTGAACGCGGTGATGCCGCCGCCTCCCCCGACTCCGAAGGGCCCTTTCGTCCACGAACTCACGTACGCGTACAGCTTTTTCGGGGAGGGCTGATAGGCCGATAACGCCGTTCGACCTGCCAGCGCGACACCCGGGACGGAGAGAAGGTCGCGCCGAGATAGATTGGGGTTCATGACGTTCGATTCAATCTTTCGAGTCGCGTTCCTCGCGCGTGGAACGCGTCCAACAGTAGCGGCAGGCTTTAATGACCTCCCGGCGACATCCCTTTGAATGTCAACTTCTGCATTCCGGCGGTGGTTTGGGCGATATAGATGTTGCCCTTCGAATCGGTCGCTATCTCATGGCCCGGTCCAATGATGCCATCGGGCTCGATTTTGCCCGCAATCTCCAGGGTTTTGCGATCGACGATGTAAATGCCGTTGCCCCCGCCGACGTAGAGGAACTGCTGGTTGGCGTCCGGAGACAAGGCCAAGTCGCGGGCGAACGGCTCGCCGGTTCTAACCAGTTGCTTTAGGAATTTGCCGTCCTTGGAAAACATCTGGACGCGCCGGTACTCTCGGTCAGCCACATACACTGCGCCGTCCTTGGCCACACGGATGGAGTGTACGATGCTCAATTGCTGGGGGCCCGGATCCGAGAAGCTCTCGGTCCTGACAATCTGGCAATTGTCGTCGTCCACCGGCTTGTTGCCGAATGCACCCCACATGCGCTTGAACTTGCCGGTATCCGCATCGAAGACGGCGACACGGTGATTGCCGTAACCGTCGGCGACGAACAACTCGTTGGTCTCGGGATAGACCCATTCATCCGCCGGCCGGTGCAAGTTCTGGGTGTCGGCGTTGCCCTTGCTTTGATTGCTGTGGCCGATCTGCATGACGAACTTGCCATCTTGGGTAAACTTCAAGAGCTGGTCATCGGCAACCGGCTGGAGTCCGGGCAGGCCGTTGGTGGGACAAGAGTTTCCGCCGAGCCATACGAAACCCTTGTAGTCGATATGGATGCCGTGCTCGCGCTGGGGCCATTCATAGCCGTTGCCGGCCCCGCCCCAGGCCTTGACGTAATTGCCCGCTGTATCGAAGACGATCACCGGCGGCGCAGCCATAGCTTTCTCCTCTGGTTTGAGCGTGCGCGGCCGGTGCAAGACCCAGACATTGTCCTTTCGATCGATGGCAATGCTCGAAGGATCTCCCAGTTTCCACTTTGACGGCACCTTCGGCCACGCGCGATCCACTTCAAACACCGGTAGACTGCGGCCTTCTGCGGCTTGAGCCGACCCTGCCGCTGTGGAAAGCCACTTCTCTTTTACGGCTGCGGCGCCGACTAGCGTAATAAGAACCGCCCAACTGATCCAATTGCGTTTCATGGCTCCCTCCTCGCCTTGTGTTTTATCGGAATGCCCATTGTACCCACGGCGATCGGCACCTGGGGGGGCCACGCGATCCCGGGACGTAGCCGGGAACCGCCACAATTCAACGCTATACTCGCCCGCGCAGCCGCCCAAATTAAGTGTGGCACCGGATTCGGCAATCCGTGTTCTGCAGCTGTGCCGCTGATCAAACGAGTTATGCAACGACGCCTCTTTTGTACCGCAGAAATCCGTAGATGAATGCGCCAACCGTCAGTGCCGCGGCCGCAGTAGTCACCTGATCCGCGGAACTACCGGCCAGGAGCCATGCGCAGACGCCGAGAGCCAGGGCGGCGATGAGGCCGCCGCCCGGAATCACGAAGGCCCGATTGTTCGACACGGGCATGCGGCGCCGCAGTATCGGAACAGCCAGGCAAGTGGTCGAGTACATCAGTACCCGCGCAAGCGCGCTCAATGCGGCCAAACTGGCGAAGGCGCTGGAGACCGCAAGAATCCATCCGGCCGTGGCGTACGACAGAATAGCGATGCCGGGCGTGCCATACGACGGATGGAGCCATGCCAGCTTGGAGGGGAGTTGCCCGTCCCGACCCAGCGCGTAGACAAGCCGGGAACCGGTGAAGAGGTTCGCATGGCTGGTCCCGGCAGTGGACAGCACGGCTCCGGCTGTCAGCATGAGGCCTCCGGCAGGTCCCAGAAAGCTCCGGGCTGCGGAAGCCAACGGTGTACCGCTCGTGGCTAACCCGGGTAACGCAGCCATAGCCACAACCTGAATGAGTACGAAGAGCACGACCACTAGGCCAACCGAGCTGAGAAGCGCGGCCGGTACGCTTTCAGTGGGTTTGATCACTTCTTCGCTTGGGATCGAGGCGCTTTCAAATCCGCCCAGCGCAAACATCAGCAAAAGACTCGCCTGTTGCAGTGAATGGGCCCCCGGGACGGGCTTCAGGAATATTCCTCGGAGATCCAGCAGGACCAGACCCGCAACGCAAAATGCCATCAGCGGCAGCAGCTTTCCGACGGTGAATATGTTGTTCACCAGCTCGCTCGACCGAACTCCGAGCATGTGCGTGGTCGTTATCGCGCCGATCATGACCGTAATCGCGAACAAACGACCAGGTCCGTGTTGCATAGGCGGCCACAAGTAACCAAGGTAAGCCGAAAATGTGTTGCTGACTGCGGCCAATGCAGTCAGGCGGGCGAGCAAGTACATCCAGGCGACTTCGAATCCGGCAAAGCCGCCGAACGCCGAAAGAGCATAGATATAGGGCCCCCCGGAGGATTCAAAACGGCTGCCTGCTTCGGCAAAGCACAATGCAATAAGCAGGACGGCGGAACCGGCCGCCAGGTAAGCGATCGGGCTTGCCGGACCGAGTAGCTGATCGAGAGTTCCAGGTAACGCGAAGATGCCCGCCCCAATTATCGTGTTGACGGAGATCGCCGTTAGGCTCAACACGCCCAGGGCACGCACTGGAGCAATCCGACCTCGTCCATCCATCGGGCCAGAGTCTATCACGATCCGTACGCCCGCAGCCGGCGCGCAACCGCCCGACCCGCGGACGCGGCAGCCAGAGACAAGAATCAGAACCAGGCGGTTTTGCCCCGATGCCGGGTGCGTGTCGTCTGCCAGGGTCTGCCCCGAGAGTGTCTGCCAACGCGCAACGCGACAGGGGGCGGCGACAAAACGATGGCGGCCCGTTGCAGTACCGGCTGGTGAAACGTAGGATAACGGTGAGTGAGGAGGCCTTGGATGCGCACCACAATCTTATCTCTGCTGACTGTCGTTTTTTCCGCGTGGATGGCCGTTGCCCAAAGCCGGTCCGCCAAGACGTTGAACATTTATGTGATCGACGTGGAGGGCGGCAATGCTGTGCTATTTGTCGGACCCTCTGGCGAATCCGTGCTTGTCGATACGGGGAACGGCGGAGACGGGGCCGTCAGGGATGCCGGGCGCATTATGGCCGCAGTCAGGGACGCCGGTGTTCATGAGATTGAGCACCTAATTATCACCCACTATCACAACGATCATATCGGCGGCCTCGCCGAGCTGGCCAGCCATATCCCGATCAAAGAATTCATTGACCATGGCCAGAATGTCCAGCCCAACGCGAATATCGATCCGGTGCTACAGCAGTATGCGGAACTTTACGCCAAAGCGAAACACACCGTGGCCAAACCCGGTGATAAGATTCCGGTGGTTGGTTTGGACTGGCGCATCGTCGCCGCGGGCGGCGCGGTACTGAAGACGCCACTGCCCGGCGCGGGGCGGCCCAACCCCTACTGCGCGAGCTTTAAGGCGGCGGACGGCGCCAAGACGGAAGACGACGAATCGGTCGGAAGTTATATTACTTTCGGTAAGTTTCGCACCATGATCCTCGGTGATTTGACCACGAACCGGCAGTTCGATCTGATGTGTCCGAACAACCGTCTCGGCTCCATCGATTTGGATATCCTGGCCCGTCATGGCAACGTCAATTTGGATCTGCTTCTATACCCACTACATCCGCGAGCCGCGATCATGAACAACGGCACTCGGAAGGGAGGACAACCCGAAGCCATGAAGGTGCTGTTCGACTCGCTCGGTCTCGCCGATGTCTGGCAGATGCATTTCTCACTGCTCAGCGGCCAGGAGTACACCGTGCCCGGTCTGTTCATTGCGAATCAGGTAGATGAACCGCCGGCCACAGTGCCGGTGGCGCCGCTGGTTCCTCCGGCGCCAGGCCGGCCCCTGCCCCCGCCGCCCGAGCACAATGGAACCGCGTACTATTTCAAGGTATTGGCGCAGCCAGATGGCACTTTCACGGTCACCAACACCCGCAACGGCTTCAGCAAGACCTATAGACCAGCACCGGCGATATAATCACGGGATCGTCTCCAGGAGGAAGAGCACATGGTCCGGCTCACCGGCTTTGCTTCAATGCTGTTCATGTCATCCGTGTTGGCCGTCCTTTCCGGAACCGCCACACTCGCCCTGGCGGCGCCGCCGGCCTGCGACCAGCTCGCAAAGTTCAAAATCACCGGCGCGGAGCTGGTGATCACAAGAACGGAGTCGGTCAGCGCAGCTCCCACCGGCACGGTGCGCCTGAACGGCCAAGGACCCGAAACGATCCCCGTCGGCCTGCCCGCATACTGTCGTATCGATGGAACGATCAAGCCTCGCACCGGCGTCGACGGCAAGGCGTACGGAATCGGCTTCGCCCTTGCTCTCCCTGCCGGCTGGAATGGCGGCTTTCTGTTCCAAGGAGGCGGGGGGCTCAATGGCTCCGTGGCACAACCCCTTGGCTCCCAAGCTGCCGGCGACACACCTGCTCTCGCCCGGGGCTTCGCTGTAGTCACCACAGACAGCGGCCACAAAGGCGCCGTCTTCGATGGCAGCTTCATGAAGGACCAGCAGGCCAGCCTGGATTTTGCGTATGCTGCGGTGGGTAGAGTTACGGAAGTCGCCAAGCAGATAGTTGCTCAATATTATGGTGAACCCGCCCGGCACTCTTACTTCGATGGATGTTCAACCGGCGGCCGTGAAGCGATGCTCGCCCCGCAGCGCTACCCGCTCGATTTCGATGGCGTCATCTCCGGCGACCCTGCGATGCGCACCGGCTATTCCAACCTCGCCGACGCATGGGTCACGGTGGCACTCAACCAGATTGCCCCTAAGGATGACGCAGGGAAACCGATTGTTGCCCGCGCGCTTTCCGACGCCGACAAGAAGCTCGTTGTCAGCTCGGTTCTCGAGCAATGCGATGCCGCCGATGGCCTGAAAGACGGCATGATCTTCAATATCCGGGGCTGCCGCTTCGACCCGGCCCCTCTGACCTGCAGGGGGGCAAAAACGGAGACGTGCCTTACATCCGCCCAGGTCAACGCAATTCAAAAAGGTTTCGCGGGTCCGAAAACGGCCCGTGGGGTTGCGGTTTATTCCCCATTTCCATTCGACACGGGCATCGCTGCAAATGGGCCGGGCGTAATTGCTGGCCTGTTGAACCCCGGCCCGAGTCCAGTCGGCCCACCGAACCTAACCACTGAGATGGACGTGGACGAAGCCGCGGCGGCAGCCGCCGCCAATTCGCGTACGGCCCTGACGGATACCGTCTCAACCGATCTCAGCACCTTCTTCGGCCATGGCGGTAAGCTGATCTTCTATCACGGCATGAGCGACCCATGGTTCTCGCCGCTCGATACTCTCGACTACTATCAGCGGATGGCCCGGGAGAATGGCGGCCTCGATCACGTGGCCACCCGAAGCCGCATTTACCTCGTGCCGGGAATGGGACACTGTGCGGGCGGCACGGCGGCCCTGGATCGCTTCGATGCGCTCAGCGCTGTGGTCGACTGGGTCGAGAAAGGCACTCCGCCTGATTCGATCACCGCAACCGGCCGAGCCTTCCCGGGGCGCAGCCGGCCATTGTGCGCCTGGCCGAAATTTGCGCATTACAAAGGCAGTGGTGATTCCGAAGACGTTCGCAATTTTGAGTGCCGCGAATCAAACTGACGCGACTCCCAACCGGCCAGGAACCGGATGCGGTAGCTGGGAGGCAAGCGGTCGAGGAAGCCTTCGATCCGCGCCCGGGGGCCGCAGCACGCTGTCGCAGCACGCTCGACATCTGAATTTGCTCGTTATAGAATTCGCCTGATGCGACTATCCGTTGTGTGCCTTCTTGTTTGTGGAGCCATTTTCGCCCAGCCGACGGGCGACCGAAGGACGTCTGCGGAATCTGCGGCGAAAAATTTGAAGGTTTTGGCGGCCAACACGGATATCCAATTCGTTATGCAGAATTTCACACAGGTGCTGGGGGTCCAGTGCACGTATTGCCACGTGGAGGGAGACTTTGCGAGCGACGCGAATCCAAAGAAGGAAACGGCGCGCAAGATGATCGCATTGTTACGCCAGATCGACCCGTATTTTCCGAGTAGCGTCGGCGTTTATCCCGCCGGGTACCACGAGGTGGATTGCAGCACCTGCCACCGAGGGAGCATCAAGCCGGAGACGAAAGCACCCACGGAGTTTTTCAATCGCAACGAATCGCTGGGTTCGCCGCCTCCGACTGTTACTCCCGGAGTGAATCTGAGAGTGCTTCCCGTGGACACACGGGTTCACGGCGAGGGATCGGTCATGCACGACTTTCGGGACGCACTCAAAGTGGATTGCGGTTACTGTCACGGCGCCGGAAAGCCATTTGAAGCTGACGAGAACCCGCGCAAGGAAATCGCGCGTAAGATGATACTCCTGGTGCGGCAGATCAACTCGAATTTTCCCGGCACGGCCATTTTCCCCCTGGGGCACCAGGCAGTTACGTGCTACACCTGCCATCGTGGCGACCCTCATCCCGCGGCCGTCAGTAATCAGGGCTACGGCCCGCCGGTGCGCACTAGGTAAGGGATAACTCCGGTTGAACCCCGTTCAATCAGGAGGACCAAGATGAGCACACAAACGAGACCGGGAGTGGCCCTCTAGGCCGCGACCGGATTGATCGCGACGCCACGAGTGCAAGCGGCTTGTTGCGTAAAGGAGGCATCCAACCCCTATCATCTCGTGAATGCAAGGGGCTCACATGCCGCGTCCGTGACCGTCCACGAACAACGTCTAATGTCGACCCAGAAGACCATGTTTGGGTGTTCGATCGATGCGAGGACAAAGGTTGCGCCGGATCGAGCCTCGCCCCAATCTCGGCAACTCTCCGCCGGCGGTTTTTGGGCGCCGGCATGTTCGTTGCCCCCATCAGGTCGTACCCGGTAGACCGCTGACGGCGTCTACACGACCGATTCCGAGTCCGAAGATGCACCGGGCAAGGACACGAACAATCCCAGCTGCAAACGCGGCGTGTGCATCGGTAGCGTGAAGACGGGAAAGGTCGACTGCTACATCCCTCCGCCACCAGTGTCTGACCCCAAATTCCCGCCGCCGGAGGGTATCGCAGTCGATTCTCATGGTACGATTTACACCGCGGCGGTACAGGCCAAAAACCGTCTACCAATATGTGACGAACTGACTGCCTCGAGGCAGCCAGAGCGGACGATCCAGGCATGAGATGAGGTTATCGAAGGCTCGCGCACCAAAAGACGTGAACGAGTCTTCGAAGGGCTTCCGCAAACCGGACGGCAAGCGGTACCGCATGGGAAGAAAGGTCGTGCCTATTGACTCGCACAGTCTCGCGTCGAAAGATGATGGCAACCGTCGGTCTCTCAGCTGCAGCGGGCACATTCACGCCGGAAATGGTGCGCGCTCAGAGCCTGCCCGTGAGGGGTCTAAGAGACGACTACAAGGAGGATTTTTTCTATCGAGAGGACTGGTTAGGCGAACCCTGGGCGAAGCCAGCGCCTGCGGTCTTGATCCACGGCAATGATGAATCCAGCGTGGAATGGTACGCGTGGGTGCCGCGTATGGCTCAGGAATATCGCCTGATCCGGCCCGACCTGCCGGGACTTGGACATTCCAACGTTCCACGCGGCTTCGAATACTCGCTGGCCAATCTCGCCACGTTCGTCACGCAAGTGATGGACAAGGCCGGCGTCGACGCGGCGCATATCATCGGCGCGAAGACCGGTGGAGCCGTCGCGATGCGATTTGCGGCCGACTATCCCAAGCGTACGCTCGCGCTTGTTGTTGTCGGCGGGCCGGCGTCCACGCTGAGGATCGCCGACCCCTCACCCATTCCGCAGCGGGATCGGCTGGGCTCGAACGCGCCGAAAGAGATGATCGCCTATTGGAACACGCTCTTCAGCAGGGGGGATCGAGAGGGCGTCAAGGGCCTCAACAAGGCCCTCTCAAATTTCGATCTCGCCAAGGAAGGTGTCCTGCAACGCATTACTGCTCCTACGTTGGTGATCACGGCGGATCGCAGCAAAATGCATTCGGTCGAAAAAGCGCGTGCCTACCAGGTGCAAATTCCGAATTCGAGACTCGTCGTCATCCGCAGCGACGCGTACCATATCGCCGCCGCGAATGCGAACGAGTGCGTCACCCACACTCTGGCTTTTCTCAAGGAGCAGAAGGCTTAGTTAGAAATCCGCTGGACTTTAGACAATCGCTCGGGGCAGTGGCTCGGGCCCGCACGGTTCCCCCGGACCGGGGGGCACTCTCTCGTCTCGCCGCCAGAAGGGGGGGCAGGGCCCTCTGCAAGGATGGCGGTGCCGCCCCAGCCCGCTACCGTTTCGCAGACGTGGTCACGGAGCCGCTATCCGGAACGAGCATGCGGATCATGCCGTCCTGCCTGGAGGTGAGGTACAACTCACCATCGCGGGTGCGGCTGATATGCAAATCGGCCCGAGGCACGCTCTTACCTAGGGTTTTCTCGACCAGATCGCGGAACGAGACGTCTACACGCTTGCCGGTTGCGTCGCGCACATAAAGCTGGACCTCCTCGACCGGCGCGACCGTTCGGGGAATCCCATCATCGGCTTTTTTCATTGCGGCAAGGTCGGCGACAAACACGCGCCCCGCGTAAATGTCGCCGAACACGAATTTGCCCCGCAACGCCGCGATGCGCCCGTGATAAGGAAACCCATCGGTCACCGAGCGGCCCTCGTCGTGATCGTAGACCACCACGGGGTAGGTAAAACCATCCTTCACTCGCCCATCCAAAATCTCCGGCGGGAGCGGAAACAACTGATTGAGCGCGCCGCCGCGCACTCTGCCGTTCTCGAAATAGCCTTCCCGCCTCATCCAGCCGTAGTTCTCGCCGTTGCGTACGATGTTGATCTCTTCAATGTTGTCCATACCGATATCGGAGGCGAACATCGTTCCGTCGGTGTCCCACGAAAGCCGATGGGCGTTGCGGAACCCGTAGGCGTAGATTTCGCCCAGCGTCTTGGGGTCGCCGTCGGCGGCAAACTTGTTGGCCATCGGAATGGTGTAGTCGCCGAGACCCTTCTCGCCGTGCGTCGTCGACGGACTGCGCGGATCGATGCGCAGGATCGCCGTGACGATTGAATCGAGCCGCTGCGTCTGAGCGGGATTGCTGGCGTTTGGTCCGCCGCCATTGCTGAACCCGTAATCGCTGCCGCTCGTGTAAAGCAAGCCATAATCCGGATCGCCGGGTTTGGCGGTAGGGTTGAATTCGACTGCGCCCAGTGGGTGGGTCAAGTTGGCAACCACGTGAGCCGTCCGAAGGATTTCACGCCGTGTGCCTTGGAACGTATTGGCGGCTGGGTTCGTCGCGTGCCACTCGGTAATGATGTTGTGGTAGGTTACGTCCTTTAAACCATATCCGATCGGAATGAAGTCAGGGGTTTTCGGATTCCCTGGACCGAACTCGCTGTGCACCGTATAGAACAGGCCGTTGGTCGCGAATTCCGGGTGGAAGGCAAAGCCGATGAAACCGCTTTCCAGGCGATTATAGACCCCTAAGGGGAAGGCCGCGCCCACGTCTGCATACACGAGCGGCTGGTTTTTTGAGTCGATCAGATACAAAAACCCCCGCGAGTCGTTCGCGAAGCGGCGCCCGTCGGGAAGGTCGCGCACATAACTCACGCGGGCCCAGCCGGCCGGCGTCACGTCCTGCTCGGCTGGACGAAGTCCGCGCGTATCAGGCAGACGCGCGAGATCTTTGATCTCAACGGCAATCCCGCGCTTCACGATTGGTTCCGGAATCGGGTTGCTGGTGATTTGCGCGCGGGTAGTGCCGATGATCCCGATGGCAAAAAGACCGGCCCGTAGCCATGTACGCATGAATCCCTCCAGGTGCTCTGTTTGTAAGCGATCATATCAGAAGTCTTGTAAGTGGGGATGTCAAGAGGCGTTCGGTCATCCACAACGAATTGGATCGGAAAATCTCCGAGTGTTCACACCTGCGAGCAGGCCGCCGGGAGTTCGCGCCCCCGGGTCCCCTAGATCGGCTTCTTGGTGGCCACGAAGTGGATCTAGTCCGTAGCGAGGGAGTTGCCACAAAAACTCTGCGGAGCCGCAAGTTAGAATTGTCCACTATGGCCGGACCGGACCCCCATCTTCTATAAGCCCACCGAGTTCACGTTCGATCCACCCATACCGAATGCGTTCCTGTTCGAGACGGATCTGATCACCTAATCGGTTGTGCCGGAGGTCGTCGTATAGGGCTCGCTCGGTAGCAGTCAGTCGCTCAAGATCCCCGTTAAAAGGGCTGTCCTCCCGAACCCAAAGTTGAAAGTGTTCCAGGAGAGTGTTGCGGTCCATGAGGAGGGATCGCGCGGTCGAGAAGATCGATCGCAGCCGATCAAGGATACGGAATCCGTGGGTATCGATATCGCCCCAATAGTACACAGCGCGCTCCTGGAGCCACCGTACCTCAGACAGCCGTTCTAGGCCATAGCCCAAGCCGAAAATGACCAGACTTTCGGGAAGCGCCGGAAAGGCAGTCCATTGATCTCATTTTCCGTAATGAACACGCGTCGGACGGGAATGGTCAGTGGGGCGAATTCAGGCGCCGGGACCGCGAGATCGGTCAGGCCCTGCATCGAAAGCCGTTCGTCCAAGATCCGGAAGCGGATTTGTGGATGCTTTGGAGCAAGTCCGTAACGCGTGTCGAAGTTCCGCTGCCCGAGAGCAGTCGACTCCACCGCGTCCGCAGGAAGAACGATGTCCAGAAGTTCGGACAACAGCGTCTTCCGGTTTTCGATGAATTTCGTGTCAACGCCCACGATGTCCAGTTGGCGCAGGTAGAGCCCGCTGCGAGGATGACGGCGAAACCACAGAAGCACAGATAAAATGCGTTCCCAGTCCACGGCGTTCTCGAGGGTGATTAACGGCCTCCGCGCGAGCCAAGGCAGGAGTTCAGGGAATGTCCTCAAGATGCGGTTCGCAAGGCAGCCGAAACGCTCCGCCTCCGAAGTCTTTCCAATCAGCTCGAACGCATCGGCAGCGGCAGGTACCAGGATGCGCGCTGGGATGCGGTTACGACCCAGGACGCGGTTGTTAATCTCGACCCATTCGATTTGATAGCCTGCTTCTCCCTCCAAGTTCCGAATCCACTGCCGTACTTCATCGAAGCGTTCCGACAGTGCGCGCGTGTCCGGTGCCCGAAACCTCAGTTCCAGCGGGAAGAGGGACTCGTGCGTAAGCAACGCAGCCAGCAGACGCCCGCTGTCCCAGTGGCGTTGTACTTGATTGCGAAGATCAGCAGACGTACTCCAGCCCGTCGAGCTCATTTGCTTCGCGCGGCCCGTTCTGCGCGATACTCGTCGATAGTCAGGTTGCGTAACATGGACACCCGTCCATCTTCGGTGTGCACGAATCCCACGCTGGCGATATACGGCTCGATGACATGGATCTTCTGGAGAGGTGTCACGATCAGGAGTTGCAGGTTCAGTCGGGCGAAGAGTTCGAGGCCGTACCGTGCGGATTCGTCCGAGCCCCTTCCGAACGCCTCGTCGATCACCACGAAACGGAAGGAGCGCGTTCGTGGTGCGTCCATTTCCAGGCCGAATTGGTAAGCCAGGCTCGCGGCGAGGACTGTGTAGGCGAGCTTTTCCTTCTGTCCGCCCGATTTCCCGCCTGAATCGGTGTAATGCTCGAATTCGCGGTTGTCCTCACGCCAGCGTTCGGAAGCGGAGAAAGTGAACCAGTGGCGGACGTCCGTGACTTTGAGTGTCCAGCGACGGTCGAGCTCGCCGCTTCCCTCGCGCCCGCGAATGCGCTTTATGATGCGTTTTACCTGCAGGAACTTCTCTTCCGAGTACCCTTC
>JAGWQP010000344.1 GCA_028876805.1 Acidobacteriota bacterium
ACCGGGCGCTGCTCCTCATTGCTCGCCAAGCCAAGCCCGTGCTGCTATGCGGGCTGTCGCCGCGCGTTTATCCCTGGATCCGCTCGGTCACGATTCTGGAGGAGATCTTGCCCAGCCCCGACCTGGCGCAGCGGCTCGTCCAGCTCTGTTCTGACAAGGGATGGAAGCGAATCGGCGTCTTGGATCTTGCCGGTCTACCCTACGATCTCAACCAAGCGATTAGCTCGGGTCCGGTGGAAGCGGTCGACGTGTCGTTGCCTCTGCTGCCGGATGAGTGGGAGCTTGGGATGTACCGCCATGCCGCCAAAATGGCCCGCGAGGGTCTGACGGAAGAGCTGGCGGGCGGCGTCGGGCTCGTGGATCACGAGTTCACAGGACTCTTAGAGCGCAAATTTCGCCGCGCCGGCGCCGAAGACCTCGTAGTGTTGCTGACCAATGGCAAAACGGTCCCGTTGCCGGCTCGCGGCGAAATTCTCGGCGAACGATTCTCCGTCGCGCTGGCTCTAGAGTACCGCGGCCACTGGGTCAAGGTCGTGCAGAACCCGGTGGGGCATGCCTCTGGCTTGCCATCCGGCGCTTCCACCGAAGTCCTCTCCGGTCCCTATCCTTACGAATCGGGTAACGGCGCGCTCGTCTCCGCCCGCTGGGAGACTTTGCGCGACGGCGTCCGCTTGTTCTTCGGTGACACCTACTGGCGCACCGCGGCCGGAGTCGAGCTCGTATGAATATGGTCGAGAAGATCCTGGCCCGAGCCAGCGGCCGGAAGGTGGTCGAGCCGGGAGACGTGGTGGTGGCGCAG
This sequence comes from Acidobacteriota bacterium, assembly GCA_028876805.1. Lineage (GTDB taxonomy): Bacteria > Acidobacteriota > Terriglobia > Bryobacterales > Bryobacteraceae > PSRJ01. Next base: position 800 of record JAGWQP010000344.1, read on the forward strand.
GTTGACCTCATGGTGATGCACGACCTCAGCTCCAACTTCGTCATGAAAGTTCTCGAAACCGAAATGGAGAACGCTTCTATTCAGGACCCATCGCGCATCGCCTTCGTCTTCGATCACAATTTTTCTCCGGCGACCGAGCTTGCCGCCGAGACGCTCGCCGCGGTGCGCCGGTTCGCCGCGCGCCACGGCATCTGCAATGTCTTCGACTCCGGGACTGGCAGCGTGCATCACTGTATTGTCGAAAGCGGCTTGTGGGCGCCCGGTCAGGTGATCATCGGTTGCGATTCGCACACGCCGTTCTACGGCGCGCTTGGCGTGTTCGCCACCGGCGTGGGCAACAATTCCATGGCGGCGCTCGGCTTCGCGCACAGCCAGGCCTGGTTTCGCGTGCCGGAAACCATGCAGGTTGTATTTCACGGAGAAACGCGCCCCGGTGTCGGAGCGCGCGACATCGCCCAGCACATGGTCGGGCAGATCGGCGAAGACGGCGCCATCTACAAGGCGGTTGAGTACGCAGGCCCTTACACGGAAGCCTTGTCGATGGAGGACCGCGTGCTCTTTCCGCTGATGTCGATTGATATCGGAGCCAAATGCGGGTATGTCAACCCTGACGAAAAAACCCGCGCCTACGCACACTCGGTTTCCAGACGCAAAGATTTCAAGATGGTGTCGAACGACCCGGGAACGAAACACAACCAGGTCGTCGAGATCGATGTCAGCCGTCTTGGGCCGCAGGTTGCGTGCCCGCCCACGGTCGGAAACGTCAAGCCGGTCGAAGAAGCCGCCGGAGTGCCGGTGAACGTTGCCGAAGTCGGCGGCAGCACCGGCGGCCGTCTCTGCGACATCCGCCAGTTGGCCATGGTCTTCAAAAACCGCAGGGTGCACCCCGGGGTGCGACTGCAGGTAGTGCCGGCGTCGCGAAGCATCTACCGCGCCGCCCTCGACGAGGGCCTGATCGAAACTCTCGTCGAGGCTGGGGCCAACATCTTTCCGCCGAGCGCCGGTTCCAACCAGGCTTTGAATATGGGAGCGCTCGCCGAAGACGAGGTCATGATCTCCAACCAGGCGCGCAATTTCCCCGGCCGCAACGGCCACGCGAAAGCCCGCCACTATCTCGGTTCTGCGCTGACCGTGGCGGCTTCGGCGTTAAACGGGCGTATCACCGATCCGCGAGAACTGGACCCGGAGCTTACCGCTTCTTGACGTTCAGGTCGCATAACAGCCCGTACAGGGGGTGAACTCCACCGTGTCCGGCTTCTCTTTGAGTTTCACTTCGTTGTGCGAAGCCGGCTTGGAGATCAGCAACCTCAGAGGAAGAATCGCCGACTTCTCGCGCAGCATGATCCGCGATTCGGGTCGCGTCAAGCGACGCCTTGCGCAGTTGGCCGTAGGCGGCGACGAATCCCGGATCCGCCGCGGCGGCCGTGAGGGGTGCGATCGCAAGAAAGAACAGAGGCCATTTGCGCATATCTGGAGAAGTGTAAGTGAAATTCGGGCCGTTTCCAAAAATTCTTGTACCAAGAGGACCCCGGGTAATTTTCCCTTTTGTATCAAATGTTACCCACGTCCCTCGCGAGACGCAGCCAGCAGAAGGAATGGAGAAGATCTTCCACAGTCACCCTGTGCTGAACGGATCGCTCCGATCGAGGTCCCACCGGATATCGGAGAGTTAGGCCTCGAATCGGAGGAGTCAACCGAGGGCCGTCCAGCGATTCCCAGGCTCGTCGGAGATGCCGCTCACTCGAGCGGGCCGCCGATATCGACTGCGAAGGGCGAGCGAAGCCCCGGAGCACCCCAAATGCTCAACCCTCGCGTGCCCGATGCGCCTCGTCCGCCAGTTGTGCCTTCAGGTACTCGGCCAGTCCGCCCAATTCCAAAATCTGGCGCACCGAATCGGGCATCTTGGGGAACGTATGTTCCCGGCCGGCGTGGTGAATTTTGCCTGCCGCCAAGTCGATCTGGATCACGTCGCCCTCCGCCACCACTGGGTACAAAGCCGGACACTCCACGATCGGCAACCCGTCATTGATGGCATTGCGGTAGAACGTGCGCGCGAACGAGCATGCGACCACCGCCTTGACGCCCAGCCCCTGAATCGCCGTGGCCGCCTGTTCGCGTGCGCTGCCACACCCGAAATTCCGCCCCGCCACCAGGATGTCGAAACTCCGCAGCTTCGCGCCGAAACCTTCACCGAGCATCTCGAAAGCGTGCTGGCCGAGCCGCTCCTTGTCGATGTAGATCAGATACCGCCCGGGAATGATCACGTCGGAGTTGATGTTGTCGCCGAATTTGAATACGCGGCCTTGGATAATCGACTCCATGGTCAGAAAAACCCCCGGGGATCGGCAATGGCGCCTTCGATCGCCGAGGCCGCGAGCGTGGCCGGGCTGGAGAGATAGATCGAAGACTTGCCGCTGCCCATGCGGCCGAGAAAATTCCGGTTGGCTGTCGAGAGGCAGACTTCGCCGTCCGCCAGCATGCCCCCATCGCCGGCGCATGCGCCGCAGCCGGGGTTGGTCACCATGCCACCGGCTTCGAGCAGGGTTTGCAGCACGCCCGAATTCATGGCTTCCAGCATGATTTTTTTCGACCCGGGCGTGACGATCAAACGCACGCCGGGATGCACCCGCCGGCCCTTCAGAATGCCCGCCGCCACCACCAGGTCTTCATATTTGGCATTCGCGCACGAGCCTAGAAACGCCTGATCGATGTGCGTCCCCGCGACTTCTCCAATCGGTTTGGTGTTTTCGACTTCATGCGGGCAAGCGACCATAGGCTCTAACTGCGCAAGATTCACGTCAACCTGCTCTAGATAAACCGCGTCGGTGTCCGCGTAGACCGGCTGGTACGGCCGCGCGTCCGTCAACCGGGCCTGCAAATATTCGGCGGTCTTGAGGTCCGGCGGCACGAAGGCGCACTTGACGCCCATCTCCATCGCGAGATTGGCCATGGTCATTCGTTCCGACACACTCAGAGCCGGAATCGCATTGCCATAGAACTCGACCGATTTGTAGCTGCACCCGTCCGCGCCGAGGGTGCCGATCAGGTAGAGCATCAAGTCTTTGGAGTACACGCCTGTAGAAAACCGGCCATCGAGGGTGATCCGCACACTCTCGGGCACTTTCATCCACAGCCTGCCAGTGATCCACACCGAGGTCACTTCGGTGTAACCGATGCCGGTTCCGAGTGCGCCCAGGCTGCCGTAGATGGTGCAGTGCGAATCGGTGCCAACAATCAGATCGCCGGGCGCGACGTGCCCGGCTTCCATCAACACCAGGTGGGCGATGCCGGCGTCCACATCATAAAACTTCCCTACGCCGTACTGCCTTGCGAAATTGCGGGAGGCTTGCTGATCCGCGGCGTATTTTTCGGTCTTTGCCGGGGAAATATGATCGAGCACAATAGCCAGCCGGTCCGGGTCATACAGCCTGGTGGCGCCGACACGCTGCATCACGCTGGCCGAACGCCAGGTGGCGGTGTGGCTCATCACCAGGTCCGGATAGGCCTCGACAATCTCTCCCGGCGTCACAGCCGACCTGCCGGACTTTGCCGAAAGAATCTTTTCGGCGATGGTCATCAGACCCGATCATAGCTCGATCCGCCCCGAAAATGGATGATTACTGCCGCGGGCCGTGTCGCATGGCTCGCGGGCCCAAGCCACCCATTCCCCAGCCGCCGGTCTGGCCGAACTTGGCCTGCTGATCGGGGGTGAGGATCGCATAAAAAGCCGCATCGGCTTTGTTCCGGATGGCGGTGATCTGCGCAGTGGCCGAGCCGATGGTGGTGGCGAGCGTGTCGATGGTGGCGGTCGCGTTGCTTTTGACGGCAGCCGGCAGGGCTTCGGTTGCCTGCCTCAGGCCGGCTTCAAACGGCGCGAGAGCCGTCTCGGCATTCGTAAAGATAGTGGTCGCTTGAGTGGCCTGCTCGCTCGACAACCCGAGTAGCGCCGTCAGGCGCGCGACACGATGCTCGACCATGGTGGCAGGATCCGCGGGCGACGATGTGAGAACGCCAAACGGTCTTTGAGCCACCAACGTGGCCGATAGGATTGCGGCAAGCCCACAGGCTCGGACGGCAGATTTTTTCATCGCTGTGTCTCCTTGAGGTCCCAAATATCCTGGCGTGGACGCCCCCGCGGGGCACCACGCTATTCAAGATTCCCGTCAATCAACCCGGAAGTTCCGAAACCTCGCGTTCCATTAGGGAGCGCCGCAAAAACACCAGACGGAAAGACAACTGACAGCGCCGCGCGTTGATTCCTTCCGGAAAGGCTTGCGAGGCAACTCCCGCGTCCAGACCGGGGACCGGGGTCATAGTGCCGAACTGAGGGCCTTTGATCATGCCAGGCGGAAGCGGCGCGACCGAGTAATACGCGATCGCGTTGACCGCCGTCGCCTGCTGCCTGTTCAACAGGTTGAAGGCTTCAAAACCGACGGTTCCTTTGATTCGTTGAGTGAATGCGAACGTGCGCGCCAGGCGCGCATCCACGTTGAATTCGGAGCCGGTCTTGAGGCTGTTGACGGCATCGAACGGCACGCGGCTCCGACCGCCGCTGCCGTTGAGCGAGCTGGTGTAATCCATCGTGATCGCGGAAAACTGCTGTCCCTCAACCACGACCAGCCGCGTCACGGGCTGCCCGGAGGCCAGCGTCGTGATGACCGCGGTGCCCGGAGTCGGGTTGGACAAGACCACCGTGGCCTCCGGCATCCCCTCGGCGCCCGCCTAAGTCACGATTCCGGATGCGGTCCCGAATCCGGCGGATGTCTGCGCCCAAGCTGAGGCGGCGGACACAACGCCAGCCAGAAAAATCACACTGCCTTTCACTTTTCCTCACCTCCCCAAGAAAACCTTTGTTAGAGCTTTAGAGGGGCCTTTCGGGGCGATTCGGTTAACGCAGTACCTGCAAAAACGCCCATTCCACACACAAGACAGGTGCCTTCACCCGGGAAGATTGGGCGCGTAGGCGTCCCCTCAGCGTTGGGGGGCGGCCGCCCCTGCGTGTCTGTTCACGATGTGAAACCCTGGTTGCGAAGTGGGCGTCAACGCTTACAATGTACAGTAGTGCTCGCAAACAGCAGAGACTCTGTGATATCGGCCCGGGGGACGAGTCACCACGAAGCCGCGTGAGCCCCGATCCAATCTGCGGCATGAATTTGGATGAAATGGAGAATTGCTGACGTGATGAGACGAATTTGCTACTGCCTGGCCATTGCGGCCGTGATGCTGGTGTGCGTCCCGTTTGCCGCCGCGCAGGCCTCCTTCGATCTGAATCTGGGTTTCGGATCGGCCCGCGCCGGGTCGAACGGAGGCGGCATCGATGAAGCGACATTCGGCCCCTGCATCCCCAGCCCCGCAACCCCGACTTGTCTCGCCAACCCTAGCCTGAAGGGAGTCTTTATGGGGTTTGGCGGAGACTTGATGCTCTACAAGCATGTCGGTGTCGGCGCCGAGGTTGCCTTCAAACCGGCGCTGAGCGACTATGGTCCTCTCAAATACCGCCAAACGTTCTACGACATCAACGGGATTGTTGCTCCGGTCAACGAGAAGCGCGTCCAGGTGCAAGTGCAGGGCGGGATTGGCGCGGCGAAAACCGGGTTTACGATTAACCAGAGTTTCTGCGTCGGGACCGCGATCTGCCAGAGCGTGTCCCAGTCGGCCGGAAGCGCTACCCATTTTCAAGTCCATGCCGGGGTTGGAATCCAGTTATTCGTTACCGAACACATCTTCATCCGTCCGCAGTTCGATCTCCACTACGTGCCGAACTTTACCGATCAGTTTGGCCGCAACTCCGTGCCCGCAGCCATGATCTGGGTCGGCTACAGCTTCGGCGACCGTTCGTAACCGGCATCTGCCGGACCGGTGTAGTGGCGGGATTTTGCGGTCCGCGTTTTCCCTGGCAGCGGCGAGAGTTCCACTTTTTTTGGCTCTCCGCGTTCGTGAGCGAGCCCGTTTTGGCTGAAACCGGCTCGTCTCCGGTCACGTGTACAAGTACAGAGGTCAACAAAGCGGAATGCTCACTAAGGGGTGTGCGATAGTGCTGCTGGTGGCTTTCAGTCTGGTTGCTGGGGAAGACCCGGCGTGGAAGGCCAAGCCGATTCCAGAGTGGACGGCCGACGACGCTCAGCAGGTCTTGACCGATTCGCCGTGGGCCGAGACTGTGACGCCGACAGTCAATCGACAGTCCGGCGAACGTGAACCGGGCTCGGGCGGAGGCCGGCGCGGTGGCATTGGAATCGGGCTGCCCGGCGGCATGGGCCGACGCTACCCGGGCGGCGGCGGCTATCCGGGTGGCGGCGGTTATCCGGGTGGGGGACGCCCGGACCGCACGGACGGGTCTACAACGCGCCCCACACCGCCAACCCTAAAGCTCCGGTGGGAAAGCGCGCTCCCGATCCGTGAAGCCGAGTTGAAGGCTCGCGACACCAATGCGCCGACTCTGGCCGAGGACTCCTATGCGATCGCCGTCTATGGCGTGCCCCGGCGTATGGCGACGACCGATTCGAAGACCTTGAGCGACCAGCTGAAACGAGCAGCGTCGCTAAAGCGCGACGGGAAAAAAGATCTTAAACCATCCAGCGTCGAAGTGCTCGAGAGGGAAGACGGCCCTGTGATCGTCTATCTATTTCCACGCTCTCATGAGATCACGGCCGCGGACCGGCGCGTCGAGTTCGACGCGCGCGTCGGCCGCCTGGATTTCACACAGTCCTTCTACCTTGAGGATATGGTCTTTCAGGGCAAGCTCGAACTGTAGCGGCTCTCACGACTTCGGGCGTCGTCTTAGGAGGGAACCTACGGCCCGCGCCGGAGCCGTCAGCGCCCGCCCGAGCCGGAACGAGAGCGATCCGGTGACGGCTTCGAGAGCTTTCGCAGCCACTTGTGCGCGCGCATCGAGCGCTTCGGAAAACTCGCGCTCGCAGACTACAGAATCCAAGCTGGCCGATTTCACGTGGCCGGTGTGTCCACCGTCGGCATCAGCGAGTTCAACGTTGCGGCAGCTTATCCCCACTAGTTCTGGTCGGTGACCAGCTTTTCCGGCTTACCCGCCGGATGAACTCGGCCGCCCGCGTGCTCCACTCGCCAAGATGTGCGCCAACATGTACGTCGGCCGAGCTGGAAACCTCCCGGAAACAGGAGTGCAGCAGGCCGAGCAGTTTCCCAATCAGGGGTTGACTGTTGCAGTTCGCCGTGGAGATGGGCCAGCAACCCGCATCCTCACCGTGGCCGGAGGGGCGCGGCACGCCCGTTCAATGGCTTTGACGCGGCCCACAACGGCTGCGGCAAATAGTGGTTCCGGCTATCGCTTGAACCCCAGCTCCACCTTGAACGCCTGCACCGCGTTGTACACGATCGGGCAGTAGCAGGCACGGTCCACCATCTCCCACATGCGGCTCGCGATCGAGCCGGCGCCGCGCACCAGGTGCGGAAAGCGCTGGCAGGCGTCCGGGCGCGCGTCGTAGATGGTGCATTTTGTGCCCTCCAGAAAGATGCATCCGGCTGCGTCGGTACGGCGCAACACGCGGCCTTCCTCTTCGTTCACCATCGTGTAATCTGCCACAACCTTCGCCGGCGCAATGCGCAGGTGGCGGGCCAGCCGCTCTACGTCGCGCTCGGTCACGATCGCAGTCGCGACTCTGCAGCAATTCCCGCACCGTGTGCAATCGATCTGCTCTTCGATGTCCTCGGCAATCCGCCGCAGAATCCGGTCGGAGTGGTCGTGCGATTTCATATAGCGGCGGAACCGCAGGTTTTCCTCCCGCTTCTTTTCCCCGAGCACGCGAATCTGGACCAGGTCGGTGATCACAAAATCTAGGTCCGCTTGACAACGATCAGGGTGATGTCGTCGGCTTGTGGAGCGCCGGCGCTGAAGCGGTTCACCGACTCGGTTACGGCGGCAACGATGGCCTCGGCCGATTCGCCATGATGCTCTCTCAGCACATCCGTGAGGCACTCCTCCCCATATTCTCCTTGGTCGGTGTCGTTGGCTTCAGTGACGCCATCACTATAGATCACCAGCAGGTCGCCCTTGCCAAGCCGGGTGCGCTGCTGCAGGTATTGAGCGCTTGGCAGAACGCCCAGCACGGGGCCGCCCCCCTCCAGTTTCTCGACATCACCGGAGGCCCGCACGACGATCGGGGGATTGTGACCAGCATTCGCAAATGTTAATTCGCCGCTGGTGGGGTTGAGCACGGCGAAAAAAAACGTGATGAAGCGGTTCTCGGGGCTGTTGGTGCAGGTGATCTTGTTGAGGCGTGTCATCAGATCCACCAGGTCGTGGGGGTCTTCAGCCAGCACTTCCAGACGGGCTTGCAGGCTCATCACCAGGAGGGCTGCCGGCATGCCTTTGCCCGAAACGTCCCCCAGGGCCAGCGCCACGCGGCCGTCCGGGTAGGGGAAGAAGCCATAGTAGTCGCCCCCCACCGTCCGGCTGGCCATATTAAAGCCGGCCAGATCGAGGCCGGGGACCGCTGGTGCCTTGGCCGGCAAGATTCGGAGCTGGATCTCGGCCGCCTGCGCGAGGTCCCGCTTCATGATCCGCTCGGCCTGTTCGATCTCCGCCAGCCGCGCATTTTCGAGCCGGGTGGCAGCGACATTGGCCATCACCGTCAGCAAGTGAAGGTCTTCCTCGGTGAATTCCCGCAGCACAAACGGCGAATCCACATAGATCAGCCCGATGATCCGCTCCTTGGCCTCGAGCGGTACCGCCATCATACTGTGAACCTTTTGCTCGACAATGCTCTGCCGGCTTTTGAAGGCGTCGTCTCTTTGAGCATCGTGAACCAAAATGGACGACTTGTGGTGAAGCACGGTGTCGCGCACGGCCCTGGAAATGTGGAAGCCTTCGCCCTTGTGCGCCCGCGGCACCAGGCCCTCGCCTTCCACAATTAGCAAAACGCCACGCTGCGCATTGACGGCCTCGACCGCCAGATCGAGAATGACCTGAAACAGATCCTCCAGCGGCCGGTTTTCCGACAGCTCTAGCCCGGCGCGGATCACGGCTTTCAAGGAAGCGGAGGCCCTGGCTCCCCCTCCCTTCCGCAGCGTCCGGTCGGTCGCGACTTCGAGGCTGGTGACTACGGTCGACGAGGTTTTCCCGGCGGCTGCATCGTCCTCGCCTTCAAAGATGACCACCTCCGGACCGGTAGGTTTCGACTCCGGCGCGAAAAACACGGTAATGTGCCCGGCGGTGATTCGGTCGCCTGGACGCAACACCAGACGGGCCTTGAGCGGCAGACTATTCACAAATGTCCCGTTCTTGCTGCCTAGGTCCCGGACTGCCCAATCCTCGCCCTCGGGTTCGAACACGAAGTGCTGACGGGAGAGGCCGGCATCCTCAGGATAACTGATGTCGGCGGCGCCGGACCGGCCGACCGACACGCGGTCGCCCACCAGGGGCACGTTCTTAATCTGGCCATCCGGGCCATGAATGCGCAACTCACGCGGCATAATCCGGTACGCTGATGATGGGTGCAACCAAATTATATGCGATGACGTCTGAACTTCGTGGATATCGCTACGACTGGTGTGCTAACCACCCTCCCAGGACTTGACACGAGCGGGCTTCCGCCTCATGATAGGTCCTAATTCCTTGCGAATTCAAGCATTGGGCGACGGGTCGCCGCGTGGCCACCAAGCCCGCTGAAAGGTTGGAACCCATGAAGGCTAATTCGACAGCGGTGGTTGCGCTCTTGGCGGCTGGCTCGGCCGGGCTGGCGCTCTTAGGCAGTCCCGTGCTCCGCGCTGCGGCGGCGGAAGGCGATCTCCAGAGCGGCGTCCGCTCGGTGACCTCGGCGTTGGCGCTCATCGAGAGGAACTACGCCGAGCCGGTCTCGTCGGAAAAGCTGATGTACCAGGGCGCCATTCCGGGCATGCTGCACACGCTCGATCCGCATTCGAGTTTCCTTGACCCCGCCGAGTGGCGCGAGATGCAAAGCCGACAGAGCGCCCAATACTTCGGCGTCGGCATGGAAATCAACATGGACGGCGCGATGGTGATCGTCGCCCAGCCGATGCCCGGTTCACCCGCGCTGGCCGCTGGTTTGCGCCGCGGTGATGTGATTGTGGCGATCGACGGCCGCGATGCGCGCAGCCTGGATTCGACGGCTGTGCGCGACCTGCTGCGAGGCCCCCGCGGCACTCCGGTCACCATCTCGGTGCGGCGCGAAGGCGTGAGCGAACCTTTGCTGATGACGGTCGTACGCGCTGCCATCCAAACCAGTTTCGTGGACGCATTCTGGCTGCGACGCGGAATCGCTTACCTGGGCATCAGCACCTTCGAGGCGCAGAACGTGGCGGCGGACGTGGAAGCCGCCCTTCTGAAGTTGGGCGAGCCCACCAT
>JAGWQP010000345.1 GCA_028876805.1 Acidobacteriota bacterium
ACCAGCTGGCCCTGCTGCGATACCGCTCAAATCTGCTGGGAGCGGATTTGCGAATCACCAACTTTGGCGGCGGCAATACCAGCTCCAAGATCGAACTCGCCGATCCTTTCACGGGCCAGGCGGTGCGCGTCCTTGCGGTAAAGGGAAGCGGGGGGGACTTAGGGTCCATTCAAGAATCCGGATTCGCGTTGCTGTACCTGGATCGCCTGGAGAGTCTCAAGGCCCTTTATCGCGGCGAAGCCCACGAAGATGAGATGGTCGGTTATTATCCGCTCTCGGCCTTTGGTGAAAACCGGGTAGCCGCCTCCATCGATACACCGCTCCACGCTTTCCTGCCATTCCCGCACGTGGATCATCTGCATCCGGACTGGGCGATCGCGCTGGCCGCCAGCGCCAATGGGAAACAGAAACTCGAAGAGTTCAACCGGAAGTTCGGACGCAATGTCGCCTGGCTTCCCTGGCAGCGCCCGGGCTTCGAGCTGGCGTTGTTGCTAGAGCAGGCGGTAAGAGACGAGCCGGGCTGCGATGGGCTGATTCTCGGCAGTCACGGTCTGTTCACCTGGGGCAACACGCACCGGCAGTGCTACTCGAACAGCATCCGAACCATCGACCAGATGGGCGAGTTCATAATGGAGCACCAGAGCCGAAAAGGCCCTGTGTTTGGCGGCGTCGACTGTGAGGCCCTGCCCAATCGCCGAGAAGTGGCGGCGCACATCCTGCCGGTGTTACGCGGCGAGCTGTCGTCTAACCGGCGTGTCATCGCGCATTATACCGACGATGAAGACGCGCTCCGTTTCGCCGGCGCCAAATGGTCCAAAGAACTTGCCGCGCTCGGAACGAGTTGTCCAGATCATTTTCTCAGGACTCGGATCTGTCCTTTGTTTGTCGACTGGGACGCGGCCCGCGGCGATCTGGACGAGCTCAAGGCCCAGATTCAGGAGAAGGTCGCCACTTATCGCGCCGAATACGAGAAGTATTACCACGCCTGGGCGACCCCAGATTCGCCCAAGCTCCGCGACTCCAACCCCTCGGTCGTGGTCATTTCAGGCGTCGGACTGTTTGGCTTCGGCAAGAGCAAGAAGGAAGCTCGGATCACCACGGAGTTTTTTGTAAACGCAACTCATGTGATGGCTGGGGCCAATGCACTCGACCAAGGCCAGGTCGGGCATCCGCTGCCGCACGCTCGCCGGCCGGATCAATCCTTTCAGTTCGCCCAGTTTCATAATTACCTGGCACTGCCGCGCGCGGAGGCGTTTCGCATCGAATACTGGGCGCTCGAACAAGCCAAGCTCGAGCGTATGCCTCCGGAGGCTGAATTCAGCCGCAAGATCGCACTCCTTATCGGCGGAGGCCATGGGATTGGCCGGGAGGTCGCACTGCTGCTCGCGCGCAAGGGCGCCCACCTCGTCATAGCGGATTTGGACTCAAGCGCCGCCGCCAATACGGCGGCCGACGCGGCGGGTATTTCCTCGACCGATCAGGTCGTCAGTACCCTCGTCGACGTCGGTTCCGCGGCCAGCCTGGCCGAAGCTGTCAAGATCGCCATCCTCGAGTTTGGCGGTCTGGATATTGTCGTGAACACTGCCGCCATCTATCCGGTCCCGAGCGGGGAGAGCCGCCTCGCCGAAAACCAATGGGCTAAAACCTTTCAGGTGAACGTGACGGGAAACTATCTGTTGGTCCAGCAGACAGAGCAGGTCTTCTTAGATCAGAGACTCACGGCCGCGGTCGTGCTCACCAGCTCGGCCAACGCGGTGGTCCCAAAAGAGGGGACCGAGGCGTACGACACGAGCAAGACCGCGCTGAACCACCTCATCCGGGAACTGGCGGTTCGTCTGGGTCCCTCAGTTCGGGTGAACGGAATCGCGCCGGCAACCGTAGTCGCGGGATCGACCATGTTTCCACGCGATCGCGTGATTCATTCGCTCGGCAAGTACCGGATCGAGTTCTCGGAATCGGAATCCACCGAGGAGCTGAGGCTCAAGCTGGCGCGCTTCTATGCCCAGCGAACACTGACTCGACAGCCGGTTCTGCCCCAGGATTGCGCCCACGCAATCATCTGGTTGGCGGGCGATCAGAGCGCCAAAACGACTGGTCACCTGATTCCGGTCGACGGAGGTTTGCCGGAGGCGTTCCTGCGCTGAACCATGCCGGCGCCTCTGCTCGAAGCCCGATCGATCAGCAAAGCGTTCGCCGGTGTTCGCGCGCTCAATGATGTCGATTTCAGTCTCTTTCCGGGTGAAGTTCACGCGCTGGTTGGCGAAAATGGCGCCGGCAAGTCCACACTGATCAAAGTATTCACCGGAGCGATTGCCGCCGATTCGGGCTCGCTGACGGTTGCCGGCCGGGAGGTCCGCCACCATACCCCGGCGACCGCCCGCTCGCTCGGAATCGGCGCCATCTACCAGCAGCCTTCTTTGTTCCCACACCTCACAGTTGCCGAAAACATCGCATGGACCCTGGAGGGCGGCGGTCTGTGGCATAGAGTCGATTGGAAGGCTCGACAACGGCTGGCGGCCGGACTGATCCGCCGCGCCGGCGCGTCGATTGATCCTGAACGCGTCGCTGGTACGCTCAGCATGCCCGAGCAACAGATCGTCGAGATCGCAAAGGCGATCGGCGCCGGCGCCCGCATCCTGATCATGGACGAACCGACCTCTTCGCTCACCGATCGCGAGGTCGAGAGCCTGTTCCAGGTGATCGCTTCGTTGCGTGCCCAGGGCTCTGGCGTCATCTATATTTCGCACCGGTTGAACGAGATATTCTCTATCGCGGATCGCATTACCGTTCTTCGCGACGGAGAAACGATCGGCACCCGGAACACCACCGAAGTCCAGCCAACCGACCTCATTGAAATGATGGCCGGCCGGCCCAGCGCCTCCGTGTTTCCGAAGCGCGAAGTGCCGCACGGCGCGATCGCGCTCGAACTGCGGAATGTGTCGTCGAGTGCGGCCGGCGTGCGCGACGTTTCCTTCTCCGTGCGCAGCGGTGAAATCGTGGGGTTGGCTGGCCTGGTCGGGTCCGGCCGCACGGAACTGGCCGAAACGATTTTCGGGTTGAACGCGCTTGATTCCGGCGAGATCCTGGTCGAAGCGAGGACCGTGCGGATTGGTTCGCCTGCCGAGGCCATTGAGGCTGGCGTTGCGTATGTGCCGCAGGATCGGCGAAGGCATGGCATCGTGCTCGAGATGCCGGTCGCGGCGAACACCAGTCTTGCCTCGCTTCGCGCGATTTCCCGGTGGGGATGGATCGATGGGGCGAGAGAGCGCATCCTCGCTGAGCGCTATGTCGCTCAACTCCAGATCAAAACCCCGTCCGTCGATGCCACATGCGGGACCCTTTCCGGCGGAAACCAACAGAAAGTGGCCCTTGCGCGATGGCTGGCGACCTCACCCAAAGTCCTGATCCTCGATGAGCCAACGCAAGGCGTTGACGTCGGTTCGAAATCGGAGATCCATCGGCGGATGGTGGATTTGGCCGAGGGCGGTCTGGCGATTATCATGATTTCATCGGAGTTGCCGGAAATCCTAGGGATGAGCGATCGCATCCTGGTGATGCATGCCGGCTCTATCGGCGGCGTCTTGTCTCGGGCGGAAGCGACACAGTACAAAATTCTGTCGTTGGCTCTGGGACATCGTCCCACGGGCGAGATGGCGCAGATTCAGGAATGAGAAAAGGGTACAGCCGCGAAGCGTCAGTCGCCGGCGCGCTTATCGCTCTGTTGGTCGTCGTGGCCGCTGTCGCGCCTAGATATTTTAGCCGTGAGAACCTCACTGACATCTGCCTTGCCAATGCGCCGGTGCTGATTGTCGCAGTCGGGATGACGCTCGTCATCCTCACTGGCCAAATTGACATTTCCGTCGGATCGATGTTTGCCGTCTGTGGCGTGGCGGCGGGAGTGTTGGCGAAGGCGGGTTTGCCCGTGCCCATCGCAGCCCTAGGCGCCTGCTTCACCGGTGCCGCCTTGGGATCGCTCAACGGCGGTCTGGTCGCCTACCTGCGAGTCCCCTCGATCGTGGTGACCCTCGCCGCGATGGTGGCCCTGCGGGATGGCCTGCGGTGGGCGACCCAAGGCGCCTGGGTCGAAGATCTGCCCTCCGGTTTTCAGTGGTTAGGCTTCTCTCAATCGTCCTTCTCCGCAATGATTCTTCTCCTGGCCGCGGGCATTACGGTCACCGTGGGATGGGGGCTGCGGAACCTAGCCGCCGGCCGAGCCGTGTACGCGACCGGCTCCAGCGAACAAGCCGCTCATCTGTCCGGCATCGACACGCGCCGTTACCGGTTCTGGGTGTTCACCATCATGGGGGCTCTCACCGGCCTGGCCGCCCTGCTCAATTCAGTCCGTTTCAACCAGATCCCGAGCAATTCGGGGCTGGGTCTCGAGATGAGAGTCATCGCCGCCGTGGTGGTCGGCGGGACCGCCATCACGGGGGGTACCGGAAGCATCTCCGGCACAGTTGTCGGGGTGATCCTACTGGGAGCCGTTGGCCCCGCGTTAACTTTCCTGGGAATCAACCCGTATTGGGAAAAGGCGATCCAGGGCGCCATCATATTGGCCGCGATTGTGGCCGATAAGGTGAGCGTCAGGGTCGCCTTCCTCAGCTCTCGCAAACATGCAAGCAGCCCTGCCTCAACCCGCGCTTAGCCGCTGGCGGGATCGCTTTTCCCCGTACGGGGAGGGTCGTCTGCTTCTCGCGCTTCTCCTGGAAGTGGGTGCCTTCTCCGCAGTGGCCGACAATTTTTTCACCTGGGACAATTTCTTCGAGATCGTGCGGTTCAGTGTGGAGCTAGGGTTGATCGCTCTGGCTTTGACCCCGGTAATCATTACCGGCGGAATCGATCTTTCCGTCGGCTCCATGATGGGCCTGGCTGCCGTGGTTTTCGGGGCTGCATCGAAAAATTGGGGTCTTCCCGTACCGGCCGCCGCGGCCATCGCAGTCCTGGTTGGTTGTGCGGGCGGCGCCCTGAATGGAATTCTTATCTCCCGGGCGCGTCTGCCTCCGCTGGTCGTCACGCTTGCCACATTCTCCATGTTCCACGGCATCGCCGAAGGACTCACCGAAGGGGCTGTCAACTACACTGGCTTCCCAACATCTTTCCTGTTTCTCGGCCAGGGCTACCTGTTGGGCATGATTCCAGTCCAAGTGTTTGTCCTGCTGGTCGTATTTCTCGGATATTGGGTTCTGTTGCACCACTCCGTTTTTGGAAGAGCCCTCTATGCGATCGGCTTTGCTCCGGAAGGGGCGCGTTATGCGGGCATCCCGGTAGGCCAGAGGCTGGGGGCGGTTTATTTTTTGTGCGGCTTGGTTTCGAGCCTGGCGGCGATCCTCTATGTCGCGCATCTGGGGCAAGCGAAGGCGGACGCGGGGAGCGGTTACGAGTTGGATGCGATCACTGCGGTCGTGTTGGGAGGCGCATCGGTCTTGGGAGGCCGTGGCACTCTCTGGGGCACCCTAATGGGCCTGTTTTTCCTTACCGTCCTGCAAAACGGCCTGCATCTGGCGGCTTTACCTTCCGAACTGACCGGCGTCTTGACTGGCGCGCTGCTTGTACTTATCATCGGCTTCGAACGGCTCCGCGCAGCCCGACCAAGCGCGCCGTCCGAGGTGGAGGGAAATCCCGTGAAGAACAGCCAGGTCGCAATCTTGTGCGGAGCCATTCTCACCGGCTCGCTGATTGTTGCGGCCGCGAACATCTGGCTCGTCCGCTCGACGGGTGAGTCGGCATCTCGTACGTCGTTCTCCCGAGTACCCTCGAGTGGCGACCGGCGCCTCATCGCGGTGATGCCGAAAGCCAAGGGCGACCCGTATTTTGTCAGTGTGCGCGCCGGCGCGGAGGAGGCCGCCAAAGAGCTCGGCTTCGACCTCATCTGGGATGGACCAACCGGACTCGACGCGGCGAAACAGAACGAGCTCGTCGAAAACTGGATTACCCGGCGAGTGGATGCGATCGCCGTGGCCGTCGAGAACAAGGCCGGGATCTCGACGGTCTTGCGGAAAGCGCGGCAACGCGGCATCCGCGTTCTAACCTGGGATGCTGATGCCGAACCCGACGCGCGTGACTATTTCGCGAATCAGGCAACCCCGGAGGGCATCGCCAACACCCTGACCGACGAAGCCGCACGCCTTTTGAGCGGCAACGGCGAGTTTGCGATCATCACAGGCGCGCTCACGGCCGCCAATCAGAACGAGTGGATCGCGTTTATCAAAAAGCGGCTCTCGAGGTACCCCGGCCTGAAGCTGGCGGCAATCCGGCCGAGCGATGACGACCGGGACAAGGCCTTCTCCGAGGCGCAAACGCTTCTCAGGGTCTATCCAGCGATGAAGCTGATTATGGCCATTTCTGCTCCGGCGGTGCCCGGTTCGGGAGAGGCGGTACGCCAGGCCAGACGGAATGACGTCGATGTGATCGGCTTATCGCTGCCCAGCATCTCGAAGCCCTATGTGCACGACGGCGTTGTGCAGACCGTCGTCCTTTGGAGCACGCGGGATCTCGGATACCTCGCGGTGTACGCGAGTGCTCTGCTCGTCGAGGGGAAGATTCCTCAAGGCGCCACCGCCGTTCATGCGGGGCGGCTGGGTCCGCTACGCGTGCGCGGAAGCGAAATTGTCCTGGGTGATCCGCTGATTATCAACAGAGCGAATATCGACCAGCTGGATTTCTAGGCGAATCCGGCTTGAAAGGACGGGCCATGAGGAAGACCACGGCTCTACTCGATCCCATACCCGCGGCGGTACTGGCGCTCGTGGTGCTTGCCGCGACAGCTCAGCCGCCGGCGCCCCAACGGACTGACGCCAGCCGCTTTCGCGAACCGGACCCGATCGCTTTTGACGATCACGCTGGTTTCGTATCCATATTCGATGGCCAAACGCTGAAGGATTGGGTCGGCGACCCTGCCATCTGGTGCGTTGAGAACGGCGTGATTGTCGGTGAATCCACGCGTGAAAAGCCTTCCGGCAACAGCTATATCTCTTATCACGGGATCGTGGCCAAGGATTTCGATCTGAAGCTCGAGATTAAAGTTGAGAATGGCGGTGGCAGCGGCATCCAATATCGAAGCCAGACCGGATTGCCCTGGCGCCGCGCTCGTCCAGGCGACAAGGCCATCAATCTCGACTGTATGATGACTGGTCCACAGGCCGATTTCTGGTTTCCGGTGAGTCCCAGTGCATTCGCCTACACCGGCCAGTTTTATTCGGAAAACACGCCACTCGGAATCATTGCCTGGCGCGGTCAGGTAGTCAACTCCACCCCGGGCCACGCGCCGCGCCTTGTGGCGAATATCGCCGATCGGTCCGCATTGGGCGGCTACATCCGGATTAACGACTGGAACCAGTATCTCGTCATGGCTCGGGGCGGTACCTTCATCCCTGTCATCAACGGGCAACTCATGGCGGTGCTGGTCGATGACGATCCCAATCCTCAAACAACGTCGCTGGGATGATCGGCATCGAAATCGAAGGTGCACCCTCGAAGGTATCGGTGCGGAACCTTTGGCTGAAGAAACTTTCTTAACATACCCTCGACCTTTGACTCGATGCGCTGCCATTCGGCCGCTCTGCTATTTACGAAACAAGCGCCGAGGGTTTTCTGGAGTTCGCTGATGGCGTAAGTTGAATCTTGAAGGAACCGCGTTTGGCGGAAGTTCGCCTGAAGCCCATCAGAGCCACTGCGCCGGCAGGACTTGGGCGCGGATTTCCATTTTTGCGACTTACTTGATAACCTCCTGACATCATTGGACGTCTTTATTCATGCGGGTTCCAACACGATGAAGACGCTCGAGGTCAACGCCTAATGGGTGAGAAACAAAATGG
>JAGWQP010000346.1 GCA_028876805.1 Acidobacteriota bacterium
GAACATATCAACCTCCTAAAGTTTCCCCGGCCTTAGGATACAACGGATGTTCGCGGTCCGGCGGAAACCAGCGTGCCAGCAGTTCCAGGCGCCGCCTGACTTCGAATGGCGGAAGGTGCTCCGGGCCTCGGATCACATGCACGTCGTGCCACAGGCAATGGACGTACTCAGCCGCGGTGGCAGCGAAGGAGGCGCGCCCGTAACGCTTAAGGCGCCGGCGGCTGGCCGCGCTGATGGTGCTCGCAAGAAGCGCCCGTTTTTCTCGAACTGCTTCCTCGTCGATCTCACCGGGGATGTTGTTTCGCAACTCCGCGTCCAGCAGTAGCCAGTACGCCTTGGCCTGGTCCGGCGTGAGGTTCTCCCAAAGAGCCTGCCCGAAACAAATCAGCAGCTCGAGCGCGATGTCGTGAGGATCTCTGCCCTCTGTAGCGACGGTGATCTCGACTCCCGGCCCGGTTGAGACCCATCGGGAAGCGATGCGCGGGCCGCCGAGTTCCGAGACGAGTAACACACGGCAAGCGCCCAGTTGATGGGCCATTTCTGACGGAATCGCTCGGATCGCTGGCCGGATGAATTCACGAATCAGAGCCCGCGAGATCTCCGCACCCGCCGACAATCGCCAGCCGTGCGCCAGGCGGATCATCTTGTGAGCTTACTGCCAGCCGCCTGCGCCTGGTAGAGCTGGATGTCGATCTTTCTACGGAACAAGACTTTACGAAAAGCGACGCGGTTCGAGGGTCTGTTTGGGGGCCGACGGCTGCACCCGATCCTTGTTCGAGACGCGTCTCGAGCTAGGACAAATCGGTCGATGGTCGAGGGCCGGACTCCCGCGCAGTCTCCAGCGCAGCAGTGCTCAGCCGCGTTGACACCTCGGGCACGGCAGTGTACCATTGCCGGGTCTGGAGGGGACATGCGAATGATCAACGTCGGGGTTATCGGCGCCGGCTGGTGCGGCGGGATTCGTGCCGAAACCTGCGCCAAGAGCCCCTTCGTCAACGATCTCCACATCGCCGAAATCAAGGAAGCGCGGCTGAAAGAAGTCACGGCGCTCGCCAATCCGGTCACAGCCACAACCGACTATCGGCTGCTGTTGGAAAATCCGACGATTGATGCCGTCATGATTTCGACCACGCCGGAGCCCACTCACTACCCGATTGCCAAGGAGAGCCTCGAGGCGGGGAAGCACGTTTTGCTCGAAAAACCCATCGCGCTCGAACTCCGCGAGGCGGACGAGCTGATTCGCCTGGCGCGCTCGAAGGATCTCGTGTTCACCATTGGCTACTCCCAGCGCTTCAACCCGAAGTTCGCTTATGTCAAGCGTTCGATCGAGGACGGCACCATTGGCGATCCTGTCAGCGCGTTAGTAAGCCGGCACATCACACGAAATCTTGGCAAGAAAATCGGCGGACGCGTGAAGCTCTCGCCGGCCGCGATGGAAGCTACGCACGACATCGATTTTGTGCTCTGGTGCCTGGCGCCCCGGAAACCGGTCAAGGTCTACGCGCAGGAGGTCCGCAAGATCATGGGGCCGCAGTACAACGTTCCGGACTGCGTCTGGATCGTCGTCACCATGGACGATGGATCGGCCTTCACCATCGGGGCGGGGTGGGTCCTCCCGCCTGCGTATCCCAATTTCTCGTCCACCTGGATCGAGGTGGTCGGCACCGAGGGCGCGCTCATGGTGGATGACACGCATCGCGACGTGTACGTCACAACCATGCAAGGCGGAATCCAATTTCCGATCTCCACCATGCCCGGTGAGAGCGTCGGCCATGTGTACGCGGGGCCGATGGCGGCCGAAACCGTCTATTTTCTGGAATGCGTGACCCTGGGCCGGCAGCCGATTGTGACGCCGGAGCACGCCAAGATGGTCATGCAGGTCTATCAGGCGGCGGACCTTTCGGCCGAAACCGGTCATCCGGTGGAGATTGTCGTCGAGGAGCGTCCCGCCGAAGCGACCTCGCTCGTATAGGCGTCGGCGAATCAGGCAGGCACGTGTCCCAAACCAGTCGAACGTTCACGATTCCCAAAACGGGCGTATTCAGGCCGACCAAGACCCGTTGGGTGGTTCTGTTTTTGATCAGCCTGATGTACCTGATCTGCTACATGGACCGCAGCAACATTACGGTCGCGCAGGTTGAGATCGCCAAAGAGCTCGGGCTGAGCCGGACTGCGATGGCGCTGGTCTTCAGCGCTTTCACCTGGGCCTACGCTATCGGACAGATTCCCGCGGGGTTTCTGGGGGACCGTTTTGGCCCAAAGAAAGTGCTCCTGGTGATTATGCCATGGTGGGCCTTGGCGGCTGCGATGACCGGCGGCGCCTTCGGTCTGGGTTCGCTCGTCAGTGCGCGTTTTCTTCTCGGACTCGGCGAAGCGGGCGCCTTCCCCGTGGCGAGCCGCGGCATGCAGCTGTGGTTCCCGCGAGCAGAACGCGGCCGGATCCAGGGCATCACCCATTTCTTCAGCCGTTTTGCGGTCGCTATAACGCCCTTCGTGGCAGCCAGGATCATGCTCGCTTTCGGCTGGCACGCAATTTTTTACACGTTCGCATCGTTGGGCATGATCTGGTCGATCGCGTTCTATTTCTATTACCGGAACCGGCCGGAGGAGCATGGGGGAGTCAACGAGGCGGAGTTGGCCCAAATTCGCGGCCGAAACCCAGATGGCAGCATTCAGGAGTTAGTCGCAGGGCGCCCCACGATCCCCTGGAAGGCGATTTTCAGCTCGCGAAACATGTGGGCCATCGCCGCGGCATACGGCTGTTTCTTCTATGGAACCTACTTTTTTCTTTCGTGGTATCCCACGTACCTGCGCGAGTACCGGCACGTGACGCTCCAGGCGCTCGGCTTGATCGGCTCTCTTCCGCTCTTCGCCGGGATGGCTGGCGACGTGGTAGGCGGAGCGTTGACCGATGTCCTGTTCCGCCGGACGGGCAACGCCAAGCTCGCGCGCAGAGTAGTAGCCGCACCGGCCATGCTCGCCTCCGGGCTTTTCTTGATCCCTGCGGCAACCACTCGTGACACATGGACGTGCATCCTATGCCTGGCGGCATCCTTCTTCTTTCTCGAATGGGTGATTGGCCCGGCGTGGGCGGTTCCCATGGACGTGGGCGGCGAATTCAGCGGCACGGTGACCGGGGTGATGAACATGGCCGGCGCTCTGGGCGCTTCGCTAACGCCTCTGGTCTTCGGTTACTTCATCCAGCGTGGTTCGTGGGTCAGACCGTTCTTCGTGACCACCGGAGTCCTGGCGCTAGGCACTCTCATCTGGACGTTCCTAATCAACCCTGAAAGGTCCGTGGTGACAAACGACTATGTTTAACTCGACAAAGCGACTCGTGAAACTGGCGGGCTGCGCTTGGGTGGCCGCGCTTGCCCTGCATGCTCAAGGCAAATGGGTAGATCTGGCGCCATTCCCGGAACCGAAAGAAGAGGTCATGGGTGAGGCAGCCAACGGCAAACTGTACGTCTTCGCCGGGCTGATCCCGCTCTGGCATCCCGCCGGCCTCGTGTACGAATACGACCCGGCCCAGAATGCGTGGACCAAGAAGAAGCCGATGGCCTTGCCGTCCCACCACGTGGCC
>JAGWQP010000030.1 GCA_028876805.1 Acidobacteriota bacterium
GCGGGTCCGGCGGCTCCGACGGTTCTGACCAAGAGCTGCATTTGGTGGGAAACGCGAAGAAGATTGCGCTGATGGCGATCGGGCTGGCGTATCAAAAATACCTGAACGAACTCGAAAAACAGCAAGAAGTGATGACGACCATCGCTGACCTGATGATGGAGGCTTTCGCCATGGAATCGGTTCTGCTGCGAACGCGCAAGCTGCGGGCGAGAGCGAAAGAAACCAACGCCGTCGACGCGTGCGCCGTGTTTCTCCGCGACGGGATAGCGCGGATGGAAGTTTCGGCGCGGCAGGTGCTGGGCGCCTGCGCGGAGGGCGATGGGCTGCGGACTCAGATGGCCGTTCTGCGGCGGCTGGCCCGCTACGAGCCCGTGAACGCGGTGGCGCGGCGCCGGCAGATTTCCGCCCGGTCGCTGGCGCGCGAGCGGTACGGGGCCTGACTAGGCTGGGGCGGATCCGCGTTCCTTGCTTAGCGCTGCTGGAACATGGAAACGCCCGCGATTCCGGCAGCCCCTGTCGCGAGGCATTCTTGGATATTCGCGTCGGTCATTCCCCCTATCGCGAGCACCGGAATGGTAACAGCACGTACCGCTTGCCGGAGCCGTTCCAGACCCTGAGATAGACCATAGGCGGCCTTGGACGGCGTGGCGAAGACCGGACCAAACACCGCAAAATCAGCGCCCTCCTGCTGAGCAGTAAGAACCTCCTCTACCGAATGTGTGGAGACCCCGATCAGGAAGCCGGACGGCACCACCGCGCGCAGAGTGAGTGGCGCAATGGAGTCTGCGGGAAGGTGGACTCCGTGGGCTCCCGCGGCGAGGGCCACGTCGCTGCGGTCGTTGATCAGGATCCGGGTAGAAGCTGCTGCTGCAATTGTGACGACGCGCCGGGCGAGATCGCACAGATCACGGGCGGACAGGTCTTTTTCGCGGATCTGAATAAACTCGACGTTGGCGGTGAGGGCTCGCACGACACAGGCAAGAAGCGCTTCGGCGCCGCCGGCCGCGCGGCGATCGGTGATGTAATATCGGATCATCCGAGCGGCTCGTAGTACCGCTCGCCAGCACAGGCGCGGCAGAGAGTGCGGCCCTCGCGGACCACTTCGCGCTTGAAATTGATGCCTTCGCCGCACTGGGCGCACATTACTCGGGCGGCCTTATATCCGGGAAGATCTTCGACGCCGATCGAAACGCGCACCCATTGGCGCTCGAACAGCTCCTCGCCGGACAGCTCGCGATACGCGTGCATCTGCTGCTGGTTCTTGTCGAGGATTTCCGGGTACGGTTCTCGCGCACGCTGCTTGGCGGTGTCGCGGGCCACCAGCCGGACTGCGCGCCGATCGCTAAGATCGCAGAAGGTAGCGGCGACTTTGCCGAAATCGCGGAACTTGAGCACACGTTTGCCCAGGCGGCAGCCGGTGACCACGGCGATGGCGTCAGTCGCACAGCGATCGATTTCGACGTAGGTGATGAGGCGTTTGCGGTCGGCGCCGACCGGGTCCGTGAGCCCCAGCAACCGGACCCCGTAGAGTGCCATCCACAGGCCGAGAATCTGGCCGGCACAGAGGTGCCCGTGGGCCGCTTCGGCCAGCTTCTCGTACTCCGCAAACGTTTTGAGCGGCATCTGGTTAGAGAATGCGCAAGGCCTCGGGCGGGAGTTCGACCTGCCATCCTCTATTATCCTTCTGCCGATCGTACTCCTCACGCGAGAGGTCGGCGACGATGCCGCCGGAAAACTCTAGCCGTACCCCGTGCACGCGTTCAGACGCTCGCGACAGCTGCCGAGGACAGGCGTTGGCGACCTCAGCAGAATCCGCCGAATGCACGCGGACCCGTTCCGGGCGGATGGCGACCAACACGCGATCGCCTCGAAAATGGCCGGGAACATAAGGCCCGACGAGTTCGAATGACTCAGAAGCGATCTCGATCCGCAAGCGGCTGCTATTGCGACCCGGGTCGAGCCCGGCAATGGTGCAATCGAACAGATTCGGAATGCCGAGCAGGCGGGCTACCGCCGCCGATTCGGGTTGGTCCAAGACTTCAGCCGGAGTCCCCTGGCGAAGAACTCTTCCGGCTTCGAGAACCAGCATCTGGCTGGCCACGGCCGCACACAGATCGAGATCTCGCGTGGCCACCAACACAGGTCCGGTGAACTCGCGGCGAAGCTGCCGGCAAAGCGGTTCGGAGAAATCGGGATGGTCGACCAGAAGGAGCTTCGGCGCGGCTAGTAAGGCGCGAGCCAACGCGGCGCGCAACCTTAGAGCGGGATCGAGGTCTGCGGGGCGGCGCGGCGCGTCCGCCGAGAGAGCGAAGCGATCGAGCATCTCGGCGATTTGGCGGTGGCGTTCCAAGCGGGCGCCCCGGGCGGCGAAGGCCAGGTTCTGCCGCAGCGTCAGGTGCGGGAACAGAGAGTCACGGCGGGGAAGGTAGGTACAGCCGCGCCGGCGCGTGCGAACATGGACGCCGGCGTCGGCGTCGAACAGCAGGACATTCTCGCACAGGATGCGCCCGGAATCCGGGCGTACGAAGCCGGCAAGGATTTCGAGAATCAGGGTCTTGCCGGCTCCCCGAGGGCCGTACAGCGCCGTCACACCTCCGCCCGTCTCAAACTCGACATCGAGCGAAAAGCCCGGCGGGATCTTCTTACCGATGCGGGCGCGGATCATCGCGAGATCCGGTGGGCGATCAGCACGATGGCGAAGCACTCGGCCACCACGCGCGCAAACGCCAATGCCGCGGCGGCGAAGGCCCGACGCCAGACCAGGGGGAACTCCACGCGCCACAGCACGCGCCACTCGGATGCGCCGAGGCTGCGGGCGGCCTTGCCGTAGAGCGGGTCCAGTGCGGCGAACGCCGCGCGCCCCGCGCGCACCACGAGCGGCGCCGCCGACACGATCGACGCCCCCGCCATACCCCAAGACCACAGCGGCGGCTGGCCCAGTAGAAAGTACGAGCAGAGGATCGGCGCCGGAAGGGCCAACGCGCCCGCCGCGATGATGGCGACTTCCGGCCGGCCGGCAAACTGGCGGTTCACCAGCAACCAGGCCAGCGGCACGCCCAGGATAAGGGAAACGGCAGTCGACACCGCGGCCAGGCTCAGGGGTTCAGAGATGCCAATCACGAGACCCACGCGGACCCCCAATTATAGCTGCCGGAAACGGGCGCTGAAGTGCCGGAGGAAAGGCGGCTCTTCCACAATTTCCAGGCCGCGAACCTCGTGCTTGCGGTCGTTGACTTCGAGGATCGCCTCGACCACGTAATCGATGTGGCTTTGCGTGTAGACGCGGCGTGGGATGGCGAGGCGCAGCAGCTCGTGGGGGGCGGGGCGGCCTCCGGGCACGCTGAACATCACCGAGCCGATCTCGACCGAACGGATACTCGCGTGGCGGTAGAGTTCGACCGCCAGAGCCTGCCCGGGAAACTGGTGCGGCGGAATGTGCGGCAGCATGCGTGCGGCATCAATGTAAATCGCGTGCCCGCCGGGTGGCTCGACGATCGGCACACCATGATCGGCGATATGGCGACCGAGGTAGCGGGTGGAAGCGATCCGGTAGCGTAGGTAATCGGGGTCGAGCACTTCTTCGAGGCCCACGGCAATGGCGTCGAGGTCGCGCCCGGCCAGTCCGCCGTACGTGGGGAAGCCCTCGGTGAGAATGAGGAGATTGGTCTGCTGCTGGGCCAGGCGGTCGTCGTTGGTGGAGAGAAAGCCGCCGATGTTGGCGAAGGCGTCCTTCTTCGCGGAGAATGTGCAGCCGTCCGCGAGGGAGAACATTTTCTGGGCGATCTGCTTGGGCGACCAGGAGGCGTAGCCGGGTTCGCGCTCGCGGATGAACCAGGCATTTTCCGCGAACCGGCAGGCATCGAGGTAGAGCGGGATATGGTGGCGGCGACAGACCTGCTCCACGGCTTCGATGTTGGCGAGAGAGACCGGCTGGCCGCCGCCCGAGTTGTTGGTCACCGTAAGCATCACCAGCGGGATATTGTCGGCGCCTTCGGCAGCGATCAGGGATGCGAGGGCGGCCACGTCCATGTTGCCCTTGAAATCGAGGCGGGCCTGCGTATCGGCGGCTTCGGGGATGGGGAGGTTTACGGCGCGGGCGCCGGTGAATTCGATGTTGGCGCGGGTGGTATCGAAGTGGGCATTGGAGGGCACCACATTTCCCGGCCTGCACATCACGGAGAAGAGAATGCGTTCAGCCGCGCGGCCCTGGTGCGTGGGGATCATGTGGCGAAAACCGGTGAGGTCATCGGCGACGCGCTTGAGACGGAAGAAGCTCTCGCTTCCGGCGTAGGATTCGTCGCCGCGCATCACACCCGCCCACTGCTCGGTCGACATGGCGCTCGTGCCGGAATCGGTGAGCAGGTCGATCAGGATGTGGCGGGCTTCGATCCGAAACAGGTTGTAGCCCGCCTCGACCAGGTACCGCTCGCGTTCGGCGGCTGTGCTGTGGTGGAGAGGCTCGACGCTCTTGATGCGGAACGGCTCGATGATGGTCTTCACGAGGCGATTATAAATTCTTCACGGCTTCCTTACTACTTCCTTATGGAGAAAGCCTTATCATTGATTCACCAGGGTTTACGGTGTCAAAGGTTTTTCAATGCCCCACATAAAAATTATTGTCTTGTGAGTGTAACGGCCTGAGTCTTAAGATCCGGAGATACAGCTCGCAAGCTTCGTGCCCCCTGCCGTGCACGGATTCGGCGCTCCGGCGCCGGAACGGGAAAACCAACGATTTCAGGAGAATTATGCGATTTCACAAGTTCGAACAAATCAGCGTATGTGTGCTCGGACTGGCGCTCGCCTCGGTGTGCGGTGCACAGAACGCCACCACACCCTCGGCATCGGGTCAGCAGACGGCAACTGCAGCGCCTGCCCCTGCCCCGCCGGCGCCACTTCCCACGCCTTCCATAACCGGTCCGCTCTCGAACCTGCCCCCGGCCGAGTTCGAAGCCGGGCCTTTCGGCAAACTGGCGGTGAACGGTTTTCTCAGCGGCATGGGTCTCGTACAGAACAACCACATCCCAGTAGTAGATGACAGCAAGCAGGCGGCGCTGAGCAACGGACAGGTCTTTATTCAGAAAACCGACGGCTGGTTTCAGTTCTACCTGCAGGCCGGAGTCTACAATATTCCCGCCTTGGGAACGCCATTCCTCGCGTCGGACAAAACCGTGAGCGACTTCTGGGGTCCGGTGCCGGTCGCTTTCCTAAAACTACAGCCTGGCAAGAATACCTCGATTGAGATCGGTTCGCTGCCGACGCTGATCGGCGCCGAATACACCTTCACGTTCGAAAACATGAACATCAATCGTGGCCTGTTGTGGAACCAGGAAAATGCCATCAGCCGCGGAATCCAGCTCAATCAGACCATAGGTAAACTCGCCGCCTCGGTGAGTTGGAACGACGGCTTCTATTCCGGCCGCTACTCGTGGCTGACCGGCTCGCTTACCTATACCAACGGGCCTCATGCCATCGCGTTCGTGGCGGGTGGCAACCTTGGGCAAACGCATTATCAGACCCTCGCCACGCCCGTGCAAAACAACGGTAGCATTTACAATGTCATCTACACATACTCGAAGGGGTCCTGGATTGTCCAGCCCTACTTTCAATACACCAGTGTGCCGACCAACACGCAAATCGGCATCGTGGAAGGGGCCTCGACCACCGGCGGCGCGATCCTTGTGAATCACACCTTCAAGCACGGTTTTTCGCTTCCCGTGCGCTGGGAGTATATTTCAAGCTCCGGGAGCGCCGCTGCTGTCAACCTGATGTATGGTCCCGGCAGCGCGGGCACGTCGATCACGGTGACTCCGACCTTTCAATATGGAGGATTCTTTGTTCGCGGGGACTTTGGATATGTTCACGCGAGCAATACCACGCCGGGTTCGGTTTTCGGTCCCGCTGGTTTGGACAACAACCAGACCCGGGCCGTGGCGGAATTTGGATACGTGTTTGGCAATAACATCGTGGAGAAGAAACCGTAGGCTTACACGCAGCGGGGCGGCCCGAGATAAATCTCGGCCGCCCGCCTGCCCATCGCCAGGAGCGACCGCAAATGTGTGATTACTCGTTGGCTTACTTTCCCAACCGCCTCGCGGTGGAGGGGGAGCAGTTGGTGGTGCATCGCTTTCCCTGCGGCACACTGGGGTTAGCGTCCTCCCGGCGTACCTTGTGGCAGCGGCTGTTTCCGAGCGGCGTGCCGGCGGTCTGCGTTCCCCCGGGAGCCCGACTGCGGATCGAGGATATCGCGCAGCCTCTGCAGCGTAGATTGGGGATCGGGGAGGTCGAAGAAGTCACTTTCGCCCAACAGAGCGCTGAAGCCTTTACCTATCGAGACGCAGTGCGTTTTGTTAGCGGGCGGGAGATTCTCCTCCAGCGTCTGCCGTGCGGCCTAAAGGTGGAAGTGTTGAGCCTGGGCGGGAGCGAGGAGAGTGGAAGCGGGAACAGGCAGGCCTCCGAGAGTGGCTTGGTCGAGGCGACGGCCGACAACGGAGGCGTCTTCGTTACCGCTGCTCGCTAAGTCTAAGCCAACAACGCGTCGCAGGATTCGACCAGTCACGGCGTAGGCGGCTGCGGCTGGCTTCCAGCTGTCCGTGAAGTGGCTGTCGTCTTGGGTCGCCGCGGGAGCGCGGATCTCACCAACTGGCTCGAGAGTTCGACCCGGTCCCCGGCCTCGATGTTGCCCTCCAGTCAGTTCCATGAACATCACGTTTTCCCCACCCGGGCCTGAGGGTCCTATCGTCCGTTCTTGTCCGTAAGTTCCCGTATTGTCGCCCCAGGGCGAGCGCAACTTCAATGAGCGCCCACTCAGGCCCGCCAACCGGGGGTTACCTCTTCTCGACATCGGAGCCAAACTTCCGTCGCGCCGCAAGCCCTGTTGCTGGGAGCAAGCGATCTTAGCAACGCGATAAATAGCCGCAGGCCAACCACCCCTCCGGAAAGGAGAAGGCCGCCAGAGAATCCCCCCAACGCCATGAGGCAGTCTTTACAGGCGGTTGCCCGGATTGGATAGGCGCAAAGGACCCGGAGTCATTTAGCGCGAGCGAGTGGGCGGCACGGAGGGTACCGTCCACTGCATGGGAACATTTACGGTTCGAGCGTTCGATCGCCTATGCCGCGCAGTAAGCTGATCACAAAGACAGCCCCGGCCGTTCCAGATCGAGCGCCATAGCAGGCCCGATGCGTCTGGAGTGGCAAGCCTTCGTATTCGTCACAGAGTTCCGCTGTCATTGGATCAAGGCATGGCTTGTCGGCACGCCCTCAGTTGGTGCCACATGTTAGCCTGAATTTGACGGAGGAAGACGCCGGTTCCTGTAGGGGAGCAGAGCGAGAAGCAGGCGGCGGCGCTGACCTCACTGCTGGCCGCCACCGGGCTCACCACCTTCAAGGCGGTGGTTGGGCTTTTCACCGGGAGTTTGGGCATTTTGGCTGAAGCGGCGCATTCGGCGCTGGACCTGGTGGCAGCTCTGATGACCATGCTAGCGGTGCGGATCTCCTCTCGTCCCGCGGACCGCAATCACCTGTACGGGCACGGGAAAGTAGAGAACCTCTCGGCCTTGTTTGAGGCGCTGCTGCTGGTCGCCACCTGCGCGTGGATCGTGTGGGAGGCGGTGCGGCGATTGGTCTACCATCGCGTGGAGGTCGAAGTCACGGTGTGGTCATTTGCCGTGATGCTGACCTCCATTGCCATCGACGCTTCGCGTTCGCGGGTTCTGGCGCGAACCGCCAAGAAATATCGCAGCCAGGCTTTGGAGGCCGACGCACTCCACTTCCGCACCGACATCTGGAGTTCTTCGGTGGTGGTGCTGGGACTGATCGCAGTGAAGGCCGGAGAGTGGTTCCCGGGCTTGGAGTGGCTGCGCCAGGCAGATGCGGTGGCGGCGTTGGGCGTGTCGATGGTCGTGGTCTGGATCTGCGTCCGGCTGGGCCGACGCACGGTCGATGCGCTGCTCGACACGGCTCCAGAGGGCATGGAGCCACGTATTGCGGCGGCAGTTGAGGCGGTGCCCGGTGTGCGGAATTGCCATCAGGTGCGGCTGCGCTATTCCGGGCCAATTCTGTTTGTCGATCTGCACGTGCTGGTAGACGGGGGCCAGACCCTCGCGCAGGCGCACGATCTGACGGAAAACATCGAGCAAACGATTCACGAGATCGTGCCGCAGGCAGATGTGACCGTGCACCCGGAGCCATTTTGAAGGAAGCGACGCGGCATCAAATCAAGGCAGACGGAACGCCACGATGGAGTCGCCTGCGTCCACGACCACGTACTGCCTGCCGTTGTTGCCCATGTAGGTGATCGGATTCGCCTCCGCCGGCGCCGGCAGGCGGGTTTCCCACAGCAGCTTGCCGGTCCTCGAATCGTAGGCGTGGAAGCGGCGGTCGGGCGTGGCGCCGATGAACAGCACGCCGCCGGCGGTGGCCAACGAGCCGCCTTTGTTGAAGGACCCGGTGTTGGCAATGCCCCTGGCTTCCAGTTCGTCGACCCTTCCGAAGGGGATACGCCATGCGATTTCGCCCGTATTCAGATTGACGGCAGAAAGCTCGCCCCAAGGCGGCGCGTTACAAGGCCAGCCGGTCTGCGGGTTGGCAAATGCGCCGGTGGGGCGGCCCGCGGCGACGCGGATTCCGGTCCGGATGTAAGCGTTGGCGCTCACGTCCTCGCCGAGTCCGTCCTTGGTGGCCGGCGGATCGGCTTCCGAAGGCCGAATCATGCGCCCGATCGCGCCATCGTTCTTCACGTTCACAAAGAAATAGCCGAGCTTCGGATCGACCGAGCCACTTCCCCAATTTCCTCCCCCGTCGGCGCCCGGGAACACCACCGTGGGTTTCAGGCCCATGGGCGTGAACGGCCCGTCATTGTGCGCGCCGCCTTCGGCGTCGAACAGTGCGTCGCAGTACTTCTGATGCTCCGGCGTAATCTGGGCTATCTCGCTGCGGCTGAGGCTCAGTCGCGTGAGCGGGGGAGGCTTGACGGGGAACGGCTGGGTGGGCGAGTACCACTCGCCGGGCACGTCTCCTTTGGGCACCAGACGCTCCTCGACCGGATAGATGGGCTTTCCGCTGCGCCGATTGAGCACGAACACCAGGCCGGTCTTGCCGGTCTCGACCACCGCGGGGATCTTCTTTCCGTTTTGAGTGACGTCGACCAGCGTGGGCGTCGCCGGCGCGTCGTAGTCCCACAGGTCATGATGAATGGTTTGAAAATACCACTTCAGCTTGCCGGTGGCGGCATCGAGCGCCACCAGAGAATTGCCGAACAGGTCGTTGCCGGGCCTGTCGCCGCCGTAGAAATCATAGGAGGGCGAATCGAAGGTCATGTAGAGCGTCCCGGTTTCGATGTCGACCGACGACATGGTCCAGGCGTTGGCTCCCGAGCGGTCTCTCCAGCCGTC
This sequence comes from Acidobacteriota bacterium, assembly GCA_028876805.1. Taxonomy (GTDB): domain Bacteria; phylum Acidobacteriota; class Terriglobia; order Bryobacterales; family Bryobacteraceae; genus PSRJ01. The sequence continues at coordinate 9,390 of JAGWQP010000030.1, forward strand.
GTTGAGCCAGGTATTATGGCCGTTCTCTCCCGGCTGCGAAACCGAGTGGAAGGTCCATACCGGCTTGCCGGTGCGGACATCCCAGGCGCGCGCATCGCCGCGCGATCCGAGGCTCGGGCTGTCTTGCGTGTGCGAACCGGTGATAGCCAGATTTTTGTAGATGACCGGCGCGCCGGACAGCCCGTAGTGGACGTCGGGATAGTGGTCCTTCATCCCGACTTTCAAATCGATTTCGCCTTCATTGCCGAATCCCGGGATCGCCTTGCCGGTCTTGGCGTTCACCGCCAGCAGAAACCCATCGTAGGTGCCGAACAGAATGCGCGCCGGATTTTCTCGATCGCCCGGCCAATAGGCCACGCCGCGCGGTGGCCGGCCGACGTGCTGGTGAGTGAAGATCCAGATCGGCTTGCCGGACTCGGGATCGAGCGCCACCAGGCTCTGATGCGCGGTGACCACGTACCTAACGCCATTCACCACCAGCGGTGTCGCCTGAGCCGGCCGGTTGGCGTGCGCCGCGGGTGTGGGGCGCGTGTCGAAGACCCACGCCTCGGCGAGCTTGGATGCGTTGCCGGTATCGATCTCCGCCAGCCGGGAGTAACGCCTGTTGCCGGGGTCACCGCCATATACCGGCCAATCGTTTTGGGCGAGAGCTGAGGCCGCCAGCGCGGCGCCACACGAGACAATCCCCAGAATGCGCACCAATCGGCTCCTTTCGCAAAGGATCTTCAGCATATCAAACCGAGTGAAGCCGCTTGATTCGGTCCGGGAGCCGGCCCAACTCATCAGTTAAGCGTCCGGTTTACAATTTAATCGGTCATCATAGTTCCCAAGAAGCTTCAGGAGATCGGCTCGGTTCACGGCTTCCTACGATCTGCCGTTCCAGGGCGCTAGGACGGGAGCGGGCACGGGGTCCCGCCGGCTTCACGCGATAATAGAGAATTGGCGCGCCAGGGCCGTAATCATGGGTATCCCTCATGCCGCAAATTTCGGTCAACCGCCTGAACAATGGGGGCTATCAGCTTCTCGACCGTGTCGCCAACGGATCTCTCGCCGCCAATCAGCGCTCCTACCGGCACTGGTTCAACACCACTCTCGACCCGCTCGACCCGGCTCGGGCGTTCGCCATCCCCGCTCTTTACCAGCACGGGAATTCGAGCTTCGACATTCGGCGCGGCCCAGGACTGGCCAGTGCGGACGCAGCCTTGGGCCGGCGATTCCCGGTTGGCGAACGTCTGCGCCTTCCAATGCGCCTCGATGTGTTCAATCTCCTGAACCAGACGAATTTCGCGCTACCCAACCGGATCCTGCGTGTCGAATCCGCAGACATCATCAGTCATACCTCGACGTCCGCGCGGCAACTCGAGGTGTTGGCCCGCGTGAAGTGGTGAGGAGCCTATGAAAATCAAAACGGTCGGACGACTCCTGTTGATTTGGGCGTTCGCCCTGCCATCCTGGATGGCTGCTCAGACGGCGTCCGAGCCGGATGCCTCGCCTGTTCCCAAAGACGCAGCCCAGCCAGCCTCGAGTGCGGAACGTCCGGTTAGTTGGAAGCAGCTGATTCCCAATCTGGCCAGCGATCAAAAACAGATCTGGCGTTTCCCGATACGTGCGCATCGCGACAAACACTGGGTACCTGCTGCGGCGGTCCTGGCCGTGACCGCTGGACTGATCGCCGCCGACCCGCACGAGGGGGCCTATTTCCGGCGCGCTTCTGCCTTCGACGGCTTCAACCATGTCTTTTCCGGCAACGCCACGGGGTATGGCATGATCGCCGCCCCGGTCTCGCTGTATGCCGCCGGATTGATTGGGAAAGACTCGAAAATGAGGGGAACCGCCCTGCTGGCCGGAGAAGCCGTGGTCGACTCGGAGATTTTGACCACCGTCTTGAAGGACAGCCTCCGACGCCTTCGTCCGGTCGCCATCCCACCCCAAGGGAACTTCTCCGACACCTGGTTCGAAAGCTCAGGATCGGTGTTACGAGGCAATGGCAGCATGCCCTCGGGCCACACCATCGCGGCGTTCTCCATTGCCACTGTATTCGCCCGGCGGTATGGAAATCACCGCTGGGTGCCCTTTGTGGCCTATGGCCTTGCGGGAGTAGTCGGCTTCTCCAGGATGACCCTTTCGGCGCACTTTGCATCCGATGTCTTTATGGGAGCCGCCCTTGGCTATTCGATTAGCCGCTTTGCAGTGCTGCGCCAATAACCGCCCCGCCCTCGCGCTGGCTTTGGCACTGGCGCTACCGGGCGTCGCATTGGGACAGTTGACCACTGGCACTGTCGAAGGGTCTCTGCGGACTGCGGACGGGCGTGCCGCAGCAGGAGCGCCGATCGAGGTCATCGGTGCCGCCGGGTTTCACCGGACCATTCGAACAAGCGCGGAAGGCACGTTCACACTCATCTTGCCCTACGGACACTATCGAATCTCGGGTCGGTCGGTATTCGTCGCTCCCTTACACAACACCCGCATCAATCTGGTCACAGACACACCCGGAATTTCTGAAGATCACACGACGCCCGGTGTTTGGGCCGATTCCACACGCGCCCGTGTGTATCCAGACCCCTTCAGCCTGCCGGGAGTGCTGGTGAGCCGCGAACCGCTGAGCGCGACCGAACCGCTCAACTATCTCGGCCTTAGTGACAATCGCCTCTGGCTGGAATCGCAGCACGCGGCGTCTTGGACCGCAACCCAGTACAAACTCCAGGGGATTGACGCCACCGATGCTTATCAGCCGGGGCGGCCGCTCATCTTGCCCAACGTCGAGGCCATGGACAGCGTCGTGGTGCGAACGGGCTTCGCGCAGGGTGCCTCCACTAGTAATGGGACCGAGGTTGGGCTATTCCTGGCCGAGCCGGGTCGGTCGTGGCACGGTGCCCTCGACAGCACCCAGAGCGGCTCGCCGCTGTCCTCCTCAAACCTGCCGCCACCGGCGGGCCGCGGGCTGGTGCAACAAACCGACCGGTTCCACTGGTTCACGCGCGATAGTCTCGAGGCGGGTGGGCCACTGGCGAGTTGGGCGGACCTGTACGCTTCGGCAGCAGGACAATGGTCCTCCCAAGCCGTGCCTCTCGCCACACCCGGGAGCGATCAAGCGAGCAGGCTGCTGTTCGCCAACGTGCGTGGCCGCATTCGGGCCGACGCCGGCGACCAATTCGACGGAGATTTTGTCGGTTCACGGATCGACCTCTCGGATTGGGGCGTGCCGGCGGGGCTTGAAGCACTGGCCGGCAATCGCATGGCGCCTTCATTCGTCCTTCCCGGCGGTTTTTCGGGTGAATCGGAGGTCGATCATTTAGATTTTCTGCAGGCCGGGTGGACGCACCAATGGCCGGAGGCGTCGGGCTTGGGTGTCCTTGAGATCCGCTACGGATTCTCTACAGCGCACCTGGAGGGGCAGCAAACGGGCCACGGCGCCGGGGCGGCCCAAAGCCGCGTCGAGTTGCTGGATGGCGCGGTAACGGGTGCGCCACCGCTCCAGAACCTTGCCGTCCGCGCCCGCCACAGCCTGGAGGCCGCCTGGCAGCCGGCGCCTCGGGGAACCGGGACCGTCCGTCATCAGATCTTGGCGAGCGGTGGGTGGAAGGTCTCCGCAGTTCGCAATCGCTTCGACGCTCCCTCCGGCATGAACCTGATCACCGCCGCCGGCACGCCGGCGTTTCTGGTGCGGTTCAACACCCCGCTTGACACCACCGAGACGGTTCGGTCGTTCTCCCTCTATGCGGCCGATCATGTGGCCTTGACCCGGGCATTGACGCTCGATGTGGGGGCCCTCGCGGATCTCGCGCGTGGCTCGGTAGAAGGCCGGTCCGGCACATTGATCGCGTGGAACAGCGTATCGCCGCGCGCCGCTTTTGCGTTCCGACCCCTCGCGGCTCGCGGCCTTGTTCTCCGCGGCGGGTACTTCCGCCTTTACGCGCCCTTGGCCGGCCGATTTCTCGACTTTGGAAATCCGAACAGCCTGAGCGGCAGTGAGTATCGATGGATCGATCAGAATGGCGACGGCCTCTTTCAGCCCGGCGAGCAAGGCCCCCTGCTGTTGCGCTTCGGCGGATTGTATTCCTCGATCGCCTCCTCATTTCGGCGACCCTACTCCGATGAATTCGACGTAGGCGCGGAGCTGACGCTTGCCCCTCGGACTTTTACCGGAATTCATTTTTTCCGGCGCGACGACAAAGACCGGATCGCGGCGACCGATGCTGGGATTCCGCCCCAAGCCTGGACGCCCGTTGCGATCCGGGACCCCGGTCCGGATGGCATGGCCGGCACTTTCGATGATCAGATCCTGACCGTTTATCAGCAGAACCCGGCCAGCTTCGGCCAGGACCGTTATCTGCTGACGAATCCACCGGGGCTGCGGACGCTCGACGCCGGCTTGGTGGCGGAGGCTCGCACCGAGTGGCATGGCGTGGATTTTGGCGCTTCGTTCGCGGCGGAAAAGTCCTGGGGTCCGACCAATCCGGGCGACTCGCCGTACGCCAACGATCCCGGGGTGATCGGTCGTCTGCTGGCTGATCCCAACACCGCCATTCATGCGGCCGGCCGGAGCTTCTTCGACCGAGCCTACGTCGGGAAATTGCAGGCAACCTATCGGGTGCCCGGGTGGGGAATCGAACTGGCCACCGTCGCGAACTACCTGGATGGGCTTCCGTTTGCCCGCCAGTTGCTAATCACCGGTTTGGCGCAGGGGCCCTTCCTCGTCGCAACTTCCGTGCGCGGAAGCCCGGAAGGCGGCAATCGGGCCGAACACGTGACCAACTGGAATTTCCGTGTGCGCCGTGAATTCCGCCTGCCGCGCGGCACGATTAGCGCCATTGCCGATGTGCTCAACCTCACTAACGGCGGCCACGCCATCCAGGAGGACGACCGAACCAGCCCGTTATTCACGCGGCGTCTGCCGGTGGCAATCCAGGCGGCGCGCGCGGCGCGCCTTGGTTTCCGCTTCGATTTTTAGCTCTAGCCTGCCTCATGTCCAATCGGGCGAGGCCCGGTGTTATACTGACTCCGATCATATTGGTTTCAGGGCTAGGATTCCGGGGAAGTCCGGCCAATAAAAACTTTCAAAGGAGTACAGAAATGCGATTGCACGTTGTAGGATCGGTCGCTGCCCTGGCACTGATGGCGAGCGCCACGGCTCTGGCACAAGGACAGAAGAAGGGACCGCCTCCGCCGGCGATGCGGCTGACCAGTCCCGCATTTGCCGACGGCTCAGTGATTCCCGACAAGTATACCCAAGCGGTTCCCAACGCGGTTTCACCGGAGCTCAATTGGACCAACGTCCCTCCAGGCACGGTCACTTTCGCGTTGCTGTTCCATGACCCCGATGTTGCGCTTCAAAGAAAGCTGAACGACGTCACGCACTGGATCGCCTGGAACATTTCCGGCACCGCCACCAAACTTGAAGAAGGCGTCAAGGAAGGCGGCACCTTGCCGGACGGAATGGTGCAGGGCAAGAACACCCGCGGCGCGAACGCCTACATGGGGCCAGGCGCCCCCGCGACGGGTCCGGATCATCATTATACGTTTGAACTGTTCGCGGTCGACACAAAACTCGACTTGGGGCCGGATGCTTCGCGTGAAGAGGTGATGAGGGCCATCGACGGCCATATTCTCGGCAAAGCCGTCTGGGAAGGCCGCTTCCACAGGCCGCAGTAGAAAAAGGCTCGCATGAGTAGCGCGCGTCGCATCCTGAGCTGGTTCGCGTTGTTGTCGCTCGCCACTAGCCTCAGCGCGCAGCAGCCGGCGGCGAAGAAGTTCTATGTCGTCACCTACATCGACGTCTTCCCCAACTTCGCCGCCGACGCCGCCAAACAACTCGAGCTGTTCGCCGCCGACAGCCGGAAAGACCCCGGCTCGGTGCGGTTCGAGGTTATGCGCGACGTCGAGAGAATGAACCACTTCACCATCATCGAGGTCTGGGAGACCCGCCAGGCCTACGATGCCCATCTCGTGCTCGCCCATACCAAAAGCTTTCGCGAAAAAATCCAACCCGGGCTCGGCAGCCCGTTTGACGAACGGTTCTACAGCATCCTGGAATAACGGAGTCGGAGGCAAACCACATGACTGGCAGAGACCTCGCGATGTCGCGCCGTAGGTTGTTTGCCGGCGCGGGACTAATCGGCTCTTCCGCTTTGGCGCAGCGGAAGTCTCGCGGCGGCGCAATCTGGAGCGCCGAATACACCGCCCGGAAAGGCTCGGTTTCGCTGGCGATGTTCCGCAAACGCATAGGCGCGCCGAAAGCCGGCGAAACGCCTATGCCGGTGCTGTTCCTGGTACATGGCTCGTCGATCTCGGCCCGGCCGAGTTTCGACCTGACGGTTCCCGGCCACGGCGACTATTCGGTGATGAACACCTTTGCGGCGTACGGATTCGACGTCTGGACCATGGACCATGAAAACTATGGCCGCTCCAGCCAGACCAGCGGTAACTCCGACATCGCCAGCGGCGTTGAAGACTTGAAGGCCGGTGTCGAGCTGGTGGCTCACGAGACCGGACGCCCGAAGGTTCACCTGTGCGGCGAGTCCTCCGGCGCCTTGCGCGCCGGCGCCTACGCCATGACGCAGCCGGACCGCGTCGACCGGCTGGTGTTTTGCGCCTTCACCTACAAAGGCGAGAATTCGCCGACGCTGACCGAGCGCGCCAAGCAGCTCGACTATTACCGCACCCACAATCGCCGTCTGCGCGATCGCGCCATGATCCGCAGCATCTTCACGCGCGACAAAGCCGGCACCACGGATCAGGCGCTGGCGGAATATCTGGCCGATCAGGAATTGAAGTTCGGCGACCAGGTTCCTACCGGTACTTACCTCGATATGACCGCCCACTTGCCGCTGGTTGATCCGGCGAAGGTGCTCGGGCCGGTGCTTCTGGTGCGCGGGGAATACGACGGCATCGCCACGGTCGACGATCTTTCCGATTTCTACAAACTCCTGCCGAATGGCGACCGGCAGTTTGCGATCCTGCCCGGGATGGCGCATTCGGTGGTCCTCGGGCTGAACCGGAAGCTGTTCTGGCACACCATGAACGCGTTTCTGACCCTGCCCGCCACGGAGAAAATTTCATGATTCGGAGTTCTCTGGCTGCGGTCCTGGTGTGCGCCGCAGGCGCGATCGCGCAAAAAGTGACCGGCCCGATTCCCGTGACCCCCGCTTCCCATCCGTTCTTGGCAGCCGAACACAACCTCGAGCCGATGGACCTTTCCAAAGTCGGCTACGTGGAAGAGGAATTCCTCGTCAGTGGCACAGCGGATGTCTACGGCTACGCGGCGGACGGCTCTCTGACGGTCAAAACGCCAATGGCACCCTACACCACCCGCGTCCTGGTGCGGCGTCCCGTCGACCCCTCTCGCTTCAGCGGAACCGTGGTAGTGGAACTGCCAAACACAGCGCGCCGTTTCGACTGGACCATGTTGTGGGGCTACGTTCACAACTACGTCACCGATCACGGTGCTGCCTGGATCGGCATCACGATGCCGGGGGCGGTTCCGGGGCTGAAGAAATTCAATTCGATTCGCTACGCAGCCGTGTCGTTTCCGAACCCGACCCCCAACGAGGCTTGTCCGGCCGGCGCCGGTCCGGGTCGAGGCGGCAGCGCCACGTCCGAGCAGGAAGACGGCCTACGCTGGGACGCAATCACCCAGGTGGGCTCCTTGCTGAAGAGCGGAAGTCTTCCGGGGCTGAAGGCGGATCGCGTGTACCTGACCACCCAAGGCGCCGACGTAGTGACCTATGCCGAGTCGATCCAGCCGCGCGCCAAGGTTTATGACGGCTTTGTCATCAAGAGTCCAGGTGGCCCCGCCCGTATCAGCCGCTGCGCGGCCACGCCTCCGCGGAACGGCCCTCAGTACCTCCACGATGTCGGCGTGCCCGTGATCGGCGTGCTGACCGAAGGCGAGGTTCTGGCTTCGCAGCCGTTCCTACGGGCCGACAGCGATGAATCAGCCGACCGCTTCCGAATTTATGAAATCGCCGGCGCCGCGCACATCGACGCGTCCCCCTACATCTCGCTTCCCTCGGTGGAGGATCAGAACGGAGCCGGCGCCGCCCAGGGCACGCCGCAATGGCCGTTCAACGCGCGCTGCGAGCCTGAAATCCCGCTTCAGCAACTTCCGCTCCAGAGTTATATCCTGAACGGCGCCTTCGCCAACCTGGACCTATGGGTACGCAATGGAACACCTGCACCCAAAGCTAGGCGAATCGAATTGAAGGACGGTCAAGTGGCGCTCGATGAATTTGGCAACGGCCTGGGCGGAGTTCGCAGCCCTTATGTGGAAGTGCCGACGGCACGCTATTTCACCACGACTGCTGGCCCCGGCACCTGTCGCGAACTGGGCCATGACGTCAAGTTCGATTGGGCGCGCCTGGACAGCCTCTATGGCAGCTACAAGAAATATGCCGCCAGGGTCGACGAGTCCATTGAGCGCATGGTGAAAGACCGCTTCGTGACCGAAACCGACGCCAAGCGCTTGCGCGCCGCATTGATCGGCGCCGGCCGTTAGAAGAGCTCGCAGCAGTACACCTCACCTTTGACTCTTTCCGTCTATAGATACCGCCATGGAGACTAGCACGAATCACGCCCCAGAGACCCTTAGCCATTAAAGCCCTATTGGTTCCACCTGCTACTCTCGCCGGTAGACCACGGCCAGCACGGCTACGGATCAATCGAGGAGGTTCTCGACCGCATGGAGGGGAAGTGCGGCTTTGGCCGGCCACCCTCTACGGCACGCTCAAACGGCTGATGGACGTGGACCTGATCGAAGAGTCTCGCTGCCGCCAAGCGCCCGAGCACGATGACGCGCGGCCGGCGTGATTATCGGAGACGCCATTCGGCCGGCACGTGCTGGCCCCGGAGAGCCGGCGGATCGAGGAGCTCGCGTCGTTCGCTCCAAAGGGGGCATGCGGACCGAGCTCGTGGCGAACGTCCTCGATCTCAGCGGCGACCAGCTCGACGAGATCGTGCTCAGGGATGAAAAGCGCACCGCACCCAAGACCGCCCCTTCAACGGAAGTCGGATCTATGCACCAGTGCGCAACCCCGATTACAACGAGTCGAACTATCGGACAAACGTGTCACTGCCGGCCCGGCAGGAAGTCAAGGCGAAGCGCTGAGTGAGGCCACGCTGGCCGGAGCCGCGCCGCATGTCTCCTGGAATCAACACGCGGTCCGGCCAGCGTGGCCGAACTCCAAGGTGCGCAGCAATTGCGGAGGCGCGAAGCGCTCGCCATACGCGCGCTCCAGCCGTTCGGCATCGGCCAGAAACTTCTCGCGCCCGACCGTCTCGATATGCCCGATCGTGCCCCCGAGCGCGGGGCAGAAACTCCAGCCGAGCACTGAGCCGACATCCGCGTCGCGGCGGTCCAGAAGGACGCCTTCCTCCAGGCAGCGGACCGTCTCGAGCGACTGAACCCAGAGGAAACGCCGGACCAACTCCGCGGGGTCTCGCTCGGAGCGCCGCGGAAAACATTGCTCCAACCCCGGCCAGAGCCGCTTCCGGCCGCTCTCTCGATAATCGTAGAACCCCTGCCGCGACTTCCTGCCATGCCGGCCCTGCTCCTCGATCATAATGCGCAGCACTTCGTCCGTCGCATTCGGGCGATACCGATCGCCCAGGTCGGCCTGGGTCTGAAGGCGGACACGGCCGATCAGGTCGAGCGAGACCTCATCGGCTACCGCCAGCGGACCGCCCGGCATGCCGGCCATACGGCCGCAGTTCTCGATGAGCGCCGGCGAGATGCCCTCAAGCAGCATGCACATGCCTTCGTTCAGGAAGGTCGAGAACACCCGGCTGGTATAGAACCCTCGGCTGTCGTTCACCACGATCGGTGTTTTGCCGACCCGCCGACCGAGGTCGAGAGCGCGCGCCAGGGAGGCTTCGGAGGTCTGCTTTCCGCGGATGATTTCGACGAGCGGCATACGGTCGACCGGCGAGAAGAAGTGCATCCCGATGAAGTTCTCCGGCCGTGTCCAGGCTTCGGCGAGGCCGGTAATCGGCAGCGTGGAGGTGTTTGAGGCGAAGAGGATACCGCTGCCCGTGACCGCCTCGGTCTTGCGGGTGACCTCCGCTTTTTCGGCCCGATCCTCGAAGACGGCCTCGATCACCACCTCGCATTCCTCGAGGTCGGCAAAGTCGCAGGTGGCGTGAATGGACGCAAACCGGCCATTGGCCCCGCGCTTCTCGAAGACACCGAGTGCGGCGGCACGCCCGCGCTCGGCCTTTTCGCGCGTCACATCCAGCAGCACGACATCCAGCCCGGCCGCCGCGCAGCTATACGCGATTCCCGACCCCATCATTCCAGCGCCCAGGATGCCGATCCTGGAGAACTCCGAGCGCGGAACTCCGCCCAGTTCCCCGCGGAACCGGCGCAGCCGCGCCAGATTGCGCGACTCGGCGGTGGCGCGCACGTGCGCCGCATACCGTGCCTCGATCTTCAGCCCGTTGTCGAGGTCCACCTGGCATCCTTCGTAGACGCTGGAGAGAATCGCGAGCGGAGCAGGGTACATCGACAGCGTGCTCGCCCGCAAGGTCGCGACGGCGGCGCCGAACGGCGCGCCGGTTAGCCCCGGGATGCGAAAACCTGGCCGGTCCCACGGCTGTCGTATCCGGCCGTTCTGAGCCGCAATCCACGATTCCGCGTGCGCTATCACAGAGTCCGCAGGCACGACGGCGTCCAGCAAGCCTGCCGCCCGCGCGTCCTGAACGGTCAACGCCTTTCCCTCCAGCAGAAGCGCGAGCGCACGTGGCACGCCGGCCAACCGGGGCAGCCGTTGTGTCGCGCCGCACTCCGGCACTCTTTCCGCGCGCGGATCGCAAACTACTATCCGAATCGACGGATCGTCCGCTGCCACCCGGTAGTGGCACGCCAGAGCAATCTCGAATGCCGCCGGGCCAACCGGTCCGTCAATGACCGCCACGAACGGTGTGCCGGAGGTCTCGATCCGGCGGAGGAGACCGCCGCTGGGAGATTCGGCACGGCCGATTCTGACGATCACTCCGGCGTCCACCATTGCCGCTTCGGCCTGCCGCCCGAATTCAGGCCCGCCGATCGCGAGAACTCTCATACGCGCTCAATGAGGGCCGCGGTACCCATCCCTCCACCGACGCACAGCGTCACGAGCCCCGACTCGAGATTGCGCCGCTCCATCTCGTCCAGCAGGGTTCCCAGCAGCACCGCGCCCGTCGCGCCCAATGGATGGCCCATCGCGATCGCGCCGCCGTTCACGTTCACGCGCTCATCGTCCACCGCCATCTCCTCGATGAAGCACAGAACCACCGCCGCGAACGCTTCGTTCACCTCGAACAGCCCGACGTCGCTCGCGGCCATGCCGGCCTTGGCGAGCGCCTTGCGCGTCGCCGGCGCTGGGCCAGTCAGCATGATGCACGGCTCGCTCCCGATGCTGACGAAGGAGCGAAACCGCGCCCGCGGCTTGAGCCCGAGCTTCGCGCCGATCTCGCCGCTGCCGATCAGCACAGCCGCCGCGCCGTCGGCGATCCCCGACGAGTTACCCGCGTGGTGCAGGTGCCGGATCGATTCGACTTCAGGATACCGATGGATCGCCGTCGCGTCGTAGCCGTACTTCTCGCCCATCGCCGCGAACGAGGCCTCCAGCCGCTCCAGATCCTCCATCGTGGTATGGGGCCGGATCAGCTCGTCACGATCGAGAATCGTTTCCCCGTTCAAATCGACCACCGGAATGATCGACTTCTGAAAATAGCCGCTCTTCCAGGCGTGCGCCGCGCGATGCTGGCTCGCCAGCGCGTAGCAGTCGAGATCGCGGCGGTCGAAGCCGCGCAGGGTCGCCAATAGGTCGGCCGAAATCCCCTGCGGCACCGAATGCGCCGGGAAAGCAACGCTCGGATCTGAGAACAGCGCGCCGCCGCTTGACCCCATGGGAACGCGCGACATGCTCTCCACGCCGCCGCCGATCGCCAGCTCCGCCTCCCCGCAAATCACCTTGGCCGCGGCCATGTTGCACGCCTCCAGCCCCGATGAGCAGAAGCGGCTAACCGTCACGCCCGCCACCGTCTCTCGATATCCGGCGTGCAGCACCGCCGAGCGCGCAACGTCGCCACCCTGCTCGCCCGTAACTTCCACGCAGCCGAGGATGACGTCGTCGACCAGCGCCGTGTCGAGTCCGCTGCGCTGCTGGATGGCCCGCAGAACGGTCGAAGCGAGCGATACGGGCGTACACTGGCACAGCGCCCCGGTCGCCTTCCCCTTTCCCCGCGGCGTGCGCACCGCATCGTAAATGAAGGCCTCTCTCATTTCACCAGCGACCTCCCGATGATCTCCTTCATGATCTCCGACGTGCCGGCCCAGATGCGGTGCACCCGCGCCGCGGCATACAGGCGCGCGATCGGATACTCCCACATGTACCCGTAGCCGCCAAACAGTTGCAGGCAGGCATCGGTGGCGCGGCCGGCCAGTTCGGCCGTCCACAGCTTGGCCTCGGCCGCCGCCTCTGGGGTCAGCGCGCCAGCGTTAAGGTCCACCACGCAGCGGTCCACGAACGCCTGGCCGACATCTAACTCGGTCTGTATCTCGGCGAGCTTCCACCGCGTGTTCTGGAAGTCGGCCACACGCTGGCCGAATGCCTTTCGCTCTGTGACGTATGGCAGCGTGACATCGAAGGCCGCGTGAGCCAGCGCCAGCGACCCGCAGGCCGCGATCAGCCGCTCATCGACCAGCAGCGATTTCAACGCCTCCAGCCCGCGGCGCGGATCGCCCAGAACGTTGGCGCAAGAGATCGCCACATCGCGGAAGAACAGCTCCGCCGTATCCTGCGCGTGGTATCCGAGCTTCTCCAGCTTCCGTCCGCGGTCGAAGCCGGGCATTCCGGACTCCACCAGGAACAGCCCGATGGCGCGCGGATTGATGGGATCGGTCTTTGCCGCCACGATCACGACGTCCGCGTTGATGCCGTTTGAGACGAACGTCTTCGACCCGTTCAACACCCACGACCCACCGCGCAGCTCCGCGTGCGTCTCGATACCGGCGAGATCGCTGCCCGCTGCGGGTTCGGTCATCGCGATCGCCAGGATCGCCTCGCCCTTTACGGCTCGCGGAAGCAGCCGGCGCTTCTGCTCCTCCGTTCCGAGCCGGTCCAGGTACGGTGCCACGACCGTGGAATGCAGCCCGAACGCCACGCCCGCGGTGTGGCCCATTTCTTCGGCGACGATCTGGTCGTATCGGAAATCTCGGCAGCCCGCGCCACCGTAGGCTTCGTCCGCCCAGGTGCACAGGAAGCCGAGTGAGCCCGCAGTCTTCCAGATCTCCCGCGGTACCACGCCGGCGCGCTCCCACTGCTCGTAATGCGGTGCGATTTCGTTGCGCACGAATTCGCGAAAGCTGTTGCGGAACATCTCGTGTTCCGCTTCGAAATGGCCTCGGCGATTCACATCTACGCTCCTCTCACCCGCGCTGGGTGGGGCAGGCGGAAGCGTCTGCCCCACCTCATTCAACTCACAATGCGCTCCGTCCTCAGTCTCTCGATCTCGACGGTGGCGTAGCCGGCGGCACCGAGGATCTCCTCCGCGTACGACCGCCCGCGCGAGCACGGCGGGTCCGGATCGAGACGGAAATCACTCATCTTCACCGGCGGCGCGAACTCCAGCCATGTCCCGCCGTCCTCGCATTCCGTCCGCACCACCATCTCGGACGCGGTTGTCTCATGCCGCGCGATCGCCTCCTCCAGCGTCAGAACGACCGTCACGCAGCAATCCACATCGCGGAAGACACGCGTCCAGTGCTCAGAGGTTTGCGCACCGAAAATCGACTGCAATTGAGCGCGCACTCGGGCTGCTTCCGCGCCTTCCACCAAATGGCTACTTCGCATGTCGGGCCGTCCGACCACATCGCACAGCCGCTCCCAGAAGTTCCGCTCCAGCGCGCCCACTGCGAGATACCGGCCGTCGGAGGTGGTGTAGTAGCCGTAACAGGGCAGGCCGCCCGATAGCAGGTCCTCGCCGCGGGGCGCGGTATTCCCCGATTCCACCAGTCGCGCCAGCGCCAGCACCGAGTGAGCCATCAGGCTATCCGTCATCGACACGTCGACATATCGGCCCGCCCCGCGCGTCTGCGCGTCCACCACTCCCGCCAGGATTCCCATCACCGCGGTGAGGCTGCCGCCGAGCAAATCGCCGATCTGCAGGTTGGGAAGCGCCGGTGGTCCTCCGGAAACACCAATCTGCTCGCCGACACCCGCGTTTGCCATGTAGTTGATGTCGTGGCCGGCGCGCAGGCGGTCGGGGCCGTCCTGGCCGTAGCCGGAGATCGAGCAGTAGACGATCCGCGGGTTGACCTCACGCACCGCCGTGTACCCAATCCCGAGACGATCCACCACCCCGGGCCGGAAGCCTTCCACCACTACGTCCGCGTCTTTGGCCAGCCGCAGAAAGAGGTCGCGGCCCTCGGCCCGCGAGAGGTCGAGCCCCAGCGCGCGCTTATTGCGTGCGAGCATGCGGTTCAACGACTTGCGATGGTCCGCCGGCTCCTCCTCTCTGACACGCCGAATCACGATGACATCAGCGCCCAGGTCGGCCAAGTGCAGCGTGGCCATTGGCCCCGGCAACAGGCGCGAGAGGTCGAGCACACGGAGATGCGAAAGAGGTTTGGGGCGGCCCACTTACGCCGAGCCCCCGGCCGTTTGGTCCCATTCCCAACCGGCGAACATCTCGCGCAGCCGCGACTTCTGAAACTTGCCCACGGACGTGCGCGGAATCTCCTCCAGGAACACGAACGCGTCGGGCAACTGCCACCGGCTGAACTTCTGCGACAGATGCGCCCGTAGCTCCTCGGGTTCCGCCCGGCAGCCGTCCTTCAGGATCACCGCCGCCAGCGGCCGCTCCGCCCACTTCGGATGCGCGATGGCGACCACCGCCGCCTCCCGCACCGCGGGATGGCCCATCAACGCATTCTCCAGGTCCACCGAGCTGATCCACTCGCCGCCCGATTTGATGAGGTCCTTGGCGCGGTCGGCGATCTTCACGTAGCCCTCGGGATCGACATTGACGATATCGCCGGTACGGAACCATCCGTCGGTGGTCCAGCGCTCCTGCAGATCGGGCAGGTTGTAGTAGCTCGACGCGATCCACGGCCCGCGCACCTCCAATTCGCCCAGCGTTTCGCCGTCCCAGGGCACCTCCTGATCGCCGACCATCGCGCGAATTTCGACGAAAGGCGCCTGTAATCCCTGTTTGAGGCGTGTCGCCATACGCTCGGACTCCGGCCGGTCCACGAGGCTGCTCTTGAGGTGGCACACGGTCCCGAGCGGGCTCAGTTCGGTCATCCCCCATGCGTGGATCAGCTCGATTCCATGCCGGTCAAAGGCGCGGAACATCGACTCCGGCACGGCCGACCCGCCGCACAGAACGCGCAATCCCGGCTGCAGCTTCCAGCGTCCGGGATGCTCGTCGAGCGCCGCCAGAATAGCCATCCACACCGTCGGCACCGCGCCCGATCGCGTGACCTTCTCCTGGTCCAGCAGGTCGAGCAGGCTGACAGGATCCAGACGCGGTCCGGGCAGCACCAGTTTCGAGCCCACCATGGCCGCGGCGAACGGTACGCCCCAGCCGTTGGCGTGAAACATCGGGACCACCGGCAGGACAGAATCGGCCTGCGCGATGGCGAAGGCGTCTGGCAGTGCCGCGGCCAACGAGTGCAGGATAACCGACCGGTGCGTATACACGACCCCCTTCGGAACGCCCGTGGTTCCCGACGTGTAGCACATGGCAGCGGCCTCATTCTCATCAAGTTGCGGCAATTCATACCCGGGCTTGCCCTGCGTCAAGAAATCCCCGTAGCTTTCGCACTCGGGAAACGGCAACTGGCCGCGAACCGAGACGACGATCACCCGCTCGGGATGAATCTGCCCGCGCAGTTTCTCGTAGACCGGCAGTAGAGTTTCGTCAACGATCAGGACGCGGTCTCCGGCGTGCTTGATGATGTAGGCCAATTCGTCGGGATGCAGCCTCAAGTTCAGTGTGTGAAGAACGCATCCCGCCACCGGCACCCCCAGGTAGGCCTCCAGATGGACGGCGTGGTTCCACATCAGCGTGCCCACGCGGTCGCCGCGTTCCAGGCTCGCGGCCGACAGCGCCGATGCCAGGGCGCGCGCCCGCGCGCAGACCTCGCCATAACTCGAACGGTGAATGCTGCTGTCCGGCCGTCGCGAGACGATCTCCACCGCGCCGAAGAGCTTTTCGGTGCGCGCGAGAACGTGCGTCAGGGTTAATGGGAACTGCATCATGGTTCCAAGCATGGGAAATCGCCGTAGAGGACAGAATACACCCACTCCTCATCTGTGGGTGGTCGCAAGAAAAGAGCCCAAGCTGCAGGAAGCCGAGCGGGACGCCGCTGCTGCGGGCCCGGCGCCGGCCGGCGATAGCGGCGCCGCTGCCGAAAAGGGCCGGTTCACCATCAATCGCAGCGGCAACGCTCATGGGGTCCGCGACGGTCCGAACCAGCCAATGCGCGTCGATGGCAGCGAGTGGCCGAATCCACATGGAATTCGCAAAAGGTGAGCATGGCGCATTTCGCAGGCACAGGCGGTTGATCTGGCCCTGGAAGCCATGGTCACGGTGGCGCGCATGGCGGGTATCGCCATGCCGGGGCTGGCTGCTGGACTGACGAGCTCCGTGTGGTGCGGAATGTTACGCATCCCAAACGTCAAACTCCCCCCGGACGGGTACCATGGAGTGGGATAGATCTATGAGTAAACCGCTCGCCATCGCCGCTACGCTCGTCGCTGCCTTTCTCCTGGCAGCTTGTTCCGAAGCTCCCACAGCCGTCACGCCTGCAGCCAAGTCCGAAGCCGTCGAAAAGAAGGAGCCGCCACCACCCCCGATGCCGGTGACGGCCAAGACCGCGTTCTACGAAATGTACAAGCCCGTGCGCGCCTGGGCCGCTGACTTCATGCTGCTCAGCCTGGCCAGCAACGAGGTTCCGTCGTTGCCGAGCGCCGATGGCAAGTTTGGTATGTGGACCGGCATCTTCGTTTCGCCCAGCCGCAGCGAGGCTCACACCTTTACTTATTCGGTCGTCGATTCCGGTGCCACGATCCACAAAGGAGTCGAAGACCAGGGCTCGCAGGCTTGGAGCGGACCTACACCCGCCAGCCGTCCATTCCAGACGATGGACTTTGTGGTGGACTCTGATGCGGCCTATCAGACCGCCTTCGCCAAAGCTAAGGGATGGGTGGAAGCACATCCCGGCAAGAAAGCCGCCTTCACCCTGGCCAACGCATCGCGCTTCCCAACGCCGGTCTGGTACATCTTATGGGGGAATAAGACTTCCGGCTATGCCTCTTTCGTGAGTGCCAACACGGGCGCGATCGTGAAAGCGAGATAGATGTCGGGCGCCAGCCGCTGGCTGCTTCCGCTGTTGCTGGCGCTGTGCGTCATCCGGCTGTGGCTGATGCCGCTCCCATCGAGCTTCTGGCTCGATGAGACAGCCACCTTGTTCGTTGCCGAGCACGGCTCCCATCACTCCTCGCTGGCCGATGCCGCCCCCCAGGCGTGGCAATCCTGGTATTACCCCGTGATCCGGCTCCATGGCGCGTGGTTCGGGTTCTCCGAAGTGGCGACCCGGCTGCCTTCGGTGCTGGCGATGGCCGCATTGCTGGCGCTTTTGGCGTGGCTGTCGCGCCGTCTCATCCACCCCGAATCGTCCTGGTTCGCAGTCTTCGCATGCTTCGCTCTGCCGGGTTTCAACTACCAGGCCGCCAACGCCCGACCTTATGCGCTCGGCATGTGCGTGTTCGCCGCCGCCGTGCTGTTTCTGGTCCGATGGCTCGATTCGGGCGAGTGGCCGGACGCGATGATGTTCGTCGCGAGCGCGGCGCTCGTGTTGTATATTCACTTGTTGTTTTGGCCTTCGTGCGTGGTCTGGGGTCTCTATGCGGCGGCACGCTTGATTGGCGGCCAGACTCCGATCAACTGGGCCCGGGGCGCGCTCGTCTTTGGATTGTTGGGTTCGGCGCTTGTGCCGGTCCTGGCTCAGTCACTGGCATTGCTCGTCGACGTGCGGGCGCACGTGATCGCGCCGCCTCCCACCGGCCGCCAGCTTCTGCGCTCGCTCGAACTCCCGCTGGTGCTGGGCCTGCCGGCCGGTGCTTGGGTCCTCGCGCGAATCTGGCACTGGCGACCGGAGGCGACTCGTCTCTCCGCTGCGGCCAAAGTTCTCATCGCCGCCTGGTGGCTGGGCCAACCGGTCCTGCTCTTCGCGTTTTCCAGGCTGACCGGGGACAGCGTCTTTGTCCCGCGCTACCTCCAGTTGGCGCTTCCGGGCGCTGCGCTGGCGGCCACCGCGCTGGGCGTGCATTGGATTCCATCTGCCCGGTGGAGGCAGCTCGCGGCCGCAGTCGGCCTCGGCGTGCTCATCTTCCTCGGACAATGGCGCCAGCTCTGGCCGCGACACCACAATTCCGACTGGCGCGCCGCAGCGCGCGCCGTCAACCAGCTCGAAGCGTCGAGCGAAATGCCTGTGATCTGCCCGAGTCCATTCATCGAAGCGCGTCCGCCCGCGTGGCATCCCGACTACCCCCTGCCCGGATTCCTGTACGCTCACCTAAGCGTCTATCCGATCCGAGCGAAAACCTATCTTTTCCCATTCGAAGATTCAGCGGAAGCCGATTCCTTCGCCTCCGAGCTCGCGCGCGGTCGACTGACGCGCTCCACGCGCTTCCTGATCTATGGCTGGCAACCGCAGGTGAACTTCTGGCGCGATTGGTTCGTTCGACGGCCGGAATTCGCCGGCTGGCGCCAGCACCGCCTGGGCCCCTTTGCCGATGTCGACGTGGTGGCATTCGAAGCCCGGCCCTAGCGGTTCTGGGATAATGATCTCCATGTTCCGAGTCATTGGATTGGTTCTGGGCGCGGTGGTCATAGCGTCCACTCAGCCCCAAGCCGCGCCTCCGGACGGCAAGGCGCTGTTTGAGATGTATTGTGCGGTGTGTCACCGGGCGGGAGGGGCGGATAGTCGTGCGCCGCTCGCCGAGGCGCTTCGCGAGCGGCCGAACCCTTCTATCGTCGTGGCCTTGGAAACGGGCACCATGCAAAGCGAAGGGGCAAAGCTCACCGCCGCCGAACGGCAAGCGGTCGCGGATTTTCTCTCGCCTCGTTCCGCGCCGGCCGCCCGTCCCGCGGGTGACAGTCGTTGCTCCGCCGGGGCTACCCCGCTCGCCAATCTCGACGGGTGGAACGGATGGGGCATCGATCCGGCGAACAGCCGCTTTCAGCCGGCCAGAGCCGCCGGGCTCGGTGCTCAGGATATTCCCAAGCTTAAGGTCAAGTGGGCATTCGGATTTCCCAATACGGTCAGCGTCGCCGCGCAAGTCACCGCCGTGGGCGGCCGGCTCTACTTCGGCAGCTCCGACGGAACTGTCTACTCGCTGGACGCCCGCACCGGCTGCACCTACTGGACGTTCAGCGCCGAAAGCCAGGTACGGGCCGCGATCACTGTGGCGCCGATCGGCCGGGGCGAATACGCCGCCTATTTTGGTGATGGAGGGACGACCGTTTATGCCGTGAATGCGCACACCGGCGCTTTGCTGTGGAAGACCCGCATTGACCTGCATCCCATGGCGGGCATTACGGGAGCGCCCAAACTCTACGACGGCCGCCTGTACGTGGGTGTCCGCTCCGGCGGCGAGGAAATGGCGGCGGGGGATCCCAAATACCCATGCTGCACCTTTCGCGGGAGCCTGGCAGCCCTCGACGCCGCCACGGGCAAGCTGGTATGGAAGACCTTCACAGTCACCGACCCTGCGAAGGAGACAAAAAAGAGTTCCGCCGGCACCGAACTGTTCGGACCTTCCGGCGCCGGCATTTGGTCTTCCCCGACGATTGACACGAAACGCCACGTGGTCTACGCCGGCACAGGGAACAATTACTCCGACCCTCCGACCAACACTTCCGACGCCGTCATTGCGTTCGACCTGGCGAGCGGTTCCATGCTCTGGTCGAAGCAGCTGACCGAAGACGCCTGGAACATCAGCTGTTCTCAGCCCGGCAAACCGAGCTGCCCGGAGAAGCCCGATCGCGACGTCGACGTCGGCAACTCCCCGATTTTGCGCACGCTCCCCGATGGCAAAGATATTTTGGTGGTGGGCCAGAAATCGGGCGTGGTGTTCGGCCTGGATCCCGATCAGCGCGGAGCGATCCTGTGGCACACCGCGATCGGCAAGGGCGGCGCCTTGGGCGGTATCCAGTGGGGAATGGCAGCGGACTCGGAGAACGTCTACGCACCGCTCTCCGACATCATCCCCGGGCCCGGCGGCGGCCTGTTCGCGCTCAAGATCGCCACCGGCGAAAAAGTCTGGACCGTGCCACCGTTTGAGCCAGCCTGCAAGGGCACCCGGGGATGCAGCCCTGCCCAATTGGCCGCCGCCACGCTGATTCCCGGCGTGGTCTTCTCTGGCTCCTTCGACGGGCACCTGCGCGCGCATTCGACCATCGATGGCAAACTGATTTGGGACCTCGACACGCTGCACGATTATGAGACCGTCAATGGGATCAAGGCTCATGGAGGCTCCCTGAACGTGGCCGGCCCAGCCATCGCTGGTGGCATGATGTTCGTCAATTCCGGCTACAACGTGCTGGTCGGGATGCCGGGCAACGTTCTTCTGGCGCTCTCGGTTGATGGGAATTAGTCAGGAAGAGTATCGGTGAAGTTGGCGATGCGCGCACTCCTGGCCGCCCTGTTGGCCCTGACCGCGTGTCCGGCGGCGCGGGCTTATTCGGTCATGGCTCATGAGGCGATCATCGACGCCGCCTGGAACGACAGCATTCGTCCGCTGCTGCTGAAGCGCTTCCCCGACATAACGGCGGGCGAGATCCAGCAGGCCCAGGCCTATGGCTACGGCGGCGCCATCATCCAGGACATGGGCTACTATCCGTTCGGAAACAAGTTCTTCAGCAACCTGACGCATTACGTCCGGAGTGGAGAATTTGTTCTGAACCTTCTCGGCGACGCTCAGGACGTAAAGGAATTGGCGTTTGCCCTGGGCGCGCTGGCGCACTACGTAGCCGATAGCTACGGCCATCCACAAGCCACCAACCGGGTGGTGCCGATCATGTACCCGAAACTCAAAGAGAAATTCGGTCCCGTCGTCACGTATGAAGATTCTCCGGCGGCGCACCTGAAAGTGGAGTTCTCTTTCGACGTGGTCCAGGTCGCCCAAGGCGACTATGCGCCGCAGGCCTACCACGATCACATCGGGTTTGAAGTGGCGCAAAGGGCGCTGGAGCAGGCGTTCGCCCAGACGTACTCGCTGGAGTTGACGGACGTCTTTTTCGACGAAGAGCTGTCGATCGGCACGTACCGATTCGCCATTTCCTCCGTGATCCCGACGATGACCAAGGTCGCCTGGAGCCTCAAGAAGGACGAGATCCAGAAGGCTAGACCCGGCCTGACGCGCCGGCAGTTCCTCTACCGCCTCTCGCGGTCCGAGTATCGAAAGACCTGGGGGAAGGCTTATGAGCGGCCGGGGCCGGGCGCGCGACTCCTCGCCTTCCTCATTCGGATTCTGCCGAAAATCGGACCGCTGCGCGCGCTCACCTTTCCTGCGCCTCCCCAGCCAGCCGAGACGCTGTTCATGCGAAGCTTCAATGAGACTCTGGACGAGTACCGACGCCTTGTTGCCGCCTACGACCGGGGCGAGTTGCGGCTTCCGGACGACAACTTTGATACCGGCGGGCCGGTTCGGCCGGGCGCCTATCGCCTGACGGATGAATCTTACGCCAGACTCTTGAATGTGCTGAGCGGGAAAGTGGTGTCGGCCCAGTTGCGCGCCAACATTCTGGCGTTTTACGCCGATCCCAGTCTGCCATTTTCCACGCGCAAGAAGCGCAAGGCGTGGGAGAAGGTCCTCAGCGAGGTGAATGCCTTGAAGGACGGCAGGCTCGAGGCGCCTCGGTGACTCATAGCAACGGCGCACCAAAAAGTTCACATCCCGCATCAAGCCGAAGCTGACCCGAGGATCTAGGATGTGGATAGCGGAGGTAAATAAGATGCGTCTGGCTAAGGCTAAAGCGGCGTGGGCGCCGGTGCTCCTCGCCACTTGGGCAGCCTGGGTGATCCTGGCGCAAAACCCGTCCCCTCCTGCGACGGAGTTTCAGATAACCGCCAAGAAATATGAGTTTACTCCCGAGACTATCCGGGTTAGCGTCGGGAATCGCGTCAAGCTCGTCATCACCGCCGAGGACCACACTCACGGGTTCAAACTCGAGGCCATGCGCATCAATGAAAAGGTGGAAAAGGGCAAGCCGGTCACAGTGGAGTTCACCCCGACCGAAGCCGGCACATTCCCGTTTGAGTGCTCCCACTTCTGCGGGCTAGGCCACAAAAAAATGAAGGGACAGCTGATCGTGGAATGACCCTGGTGTGACTTTAGTCATCGGACACTGGCGGATTCCGGGCTGGGGGAGACAGAGAAACCCGGGCTGATGTCCGCCGCCCTCCGACTAACACGGAAGTCGGCGCCGGCCGCGCTGGGCCCCGGCATCGCGGGGCGAGTACATCAGCACCGGACTCATTTTCATGATCCTGCCCGGAGGGTTCTTGGGCGTCTCGAAATTGCTCACGCTTCAGCAGCCGCCGGGCGGCCGGCCGGCTGGTGCCGGCCTAGATCCAGGCGCACGGGCACGCACAGATCTTCGCCGGGTCTGCCATATTCGTCCTCGGCATCGGTTTTACCGATCCCCAAGTTGAGGCGTCGCGCTCTCGGCCGGCTGAGCGTCGTGGGCGCTGCGACCCGGCATGGCCCTTCGTTAGAACTGGTATCGCGCCAGGTCTCTGGCGAGTCCTGCGGACAGTCTCGGCCGCGCTCGAATTCACACGGGTCCTGATCTTCTTACTCTCGGCGGCCGGCCAGCGGCCCGCGCTCGGCTCCCGCAAGTCGCGCCGGAAAATCGGTACTCGTGGGTGATCGCCACTTCTCTTTTGGCCTGGCCTTGCTTGTCAAATTCGGGCGCGTGCTGTGGCCGCAATCGGCGATGCGGTCTTCTCGCGATCCTGTGCGCCCTTGCGCTCCTCTGTCATCTCGTTCGCCTTTGCCGCCTCGCTCGGAGAGACGCAAATCAAGGCAACCGGCTCCCGGGCCCACCGCGTCAGAGCCAGAAAACAAAACACGATCGCGGAACAAACCAAGCCCTTCCTGGGCGGCACCACAAACCATGCGACACCAGGGTCGAAACCATCGGGCCATCCGCGCGCCGCGTGGTAAGCTGTCGTCGATGCGACAGGCGTTGTCCTCGGCGCTGCTTGCGGCCGTAGCCATGGCCGCCGACATCCCTACCCAACACAACGATGTCTACCGCACGGGAGCCAATCGTCAGGAACACGAGCTTACGCCAGCGGTCGTGCGCAGCGGGCGGTTTGGCAAGCTCTTTTCCATCAGCGTGAACGGCCAGGTCTATGCGCAGCCTCTGGTGGCCACCGGGATCGAGATCGATGGCCATGGCCCGCGCGATGTAGTCTTCGTCGCCACCATGGAGAATAACGTCTACGCGTTTGATGCCAACAGCGCGTCCGAGGCGCCTTTTTGGAAGGTCAACGTTGGCCCGCCCGTTCCGTATCAAGAGATCCCGCAAGGCATCACCACGATCGGCGACACCTACAACATCCGGCAATGGATCGGCATCACCAGCACCCCGGTCGTCGACCGCGCGGCCGACCGGCTCTTTCTCACGGCCAAGATCAAAGAGCCAGCGGGAATCCGTTACCGCCTCTTCTCGCTCAACACCGCCAACGGAAATATCGTCCGATCCACCGAGATCACGGTGAACCAGAACGGCCGGCCCATTCCCGATTTTGCGTTCCGGCATCTGCAGCGGCCGGGCCTGCTGCTCTCAAAGGGACTGATCTATGTGGCGTTTGGCGCGCATCAGGATCCGCCCGATCAGACGGGGTGGATCCTCGCCTTCTCTGCCGAAACGCTTGAGCAGAAGTATGCCTTGGGCACGACAGAGAGAGGAAACGGAGGCGGCATCTGGCAGGCCGGCAACGGCCCCGCCGCCGATGACGACGGCAACCTCTATTTCATGACTGGAAATGGAGACTTCAACCAGCGGGATCAACTGGGCACCAGTTTCGTCAAGGTCAGCCCGGACCTGCGCATCCTGAGCTGGTTCACCCCCGCCAATTACCGGAAGCTGAATCTGTTGGATCTCGACCTGGGATCGGCTGGACCGGTGCTGCTGCCCGATACCGGCGAGCTGGTCGGCGGCGGCAAGGAAGGCCGGTTGTTCCTGCTGAA
>JAGWQP010000347.1 GCA_028876805.1 Acidobacteriota bacterium
CTCGGAAAACGAAATAAGCTCCACGGGCGCACGCGCCGGTGCGGCAACCGGGAGCTAGCGGTGCTGGAACAAGTGGCGCAAGGATTCGCCGGATCTGGTGTCTCGAGCCTCAGAATATCTCTTCGAGTCTGCGGCCGACGGCCAGGGCAACGTCCTCCCGCCAGGGGTGTGCCACCTAAACACCGATCGGGAGCCCCGCGGGGGGATCGTCCACGCCCGGCTCGCCGGACAACGGGTGCCGGACCGCTGTAGCATCAACTCCTGTTCTCCATCGAGGCCATTAGCAATAGCGATTAAAAATAACGAACGTTGGCGCGCAAAGGCGCCCCGGTGTAAATCATGACGGCAAGTTCGCGAAACTACTTCGCGGCTCCCAGGAACCGCTTGCGCATTTTCGCGACGATGGTGAACTCGGGGTCTACTACGTTCGAGATCTCATATTCCATACCCTGACCCAGCAGGAGGCTCGCGCCGCGCTCGTCGAATCCATAACTCTCCATAAGCCATCGCATCAACTCAGTCGTCGCGTGCTGGAGGGCTTCGTTGAGCGCCCGCGAGCTGCCCAGCACCATGATGTGGTCCTGGTTTTCGAGGCGAGGCCAGTTGATCTTCTTCCGCTTGATCAGATCGACTGAGAATTCGACATCCAGCGACGTTTCGATTGCCCCACCCTCTACTTCGCCGTCACCTTGGCGCGCGTGGCCGTCGCCCAGGAAGAAGAGCGCACCAGGCTCAAAAACCGGCAGCATGACGGTCGCGCCGGCGCCCATGCCGTTGTAGTCCATGTTGCCGCCGAAGTTGTCGGGATAGCTGGTAGGAATGGCGGCCTTGTTCGGCGGGGCAGTCGCCACGCAGCCCAGCATCGGCCGCAACGGCAGCTCGATGCGCGGTCCTTTGAAATCGACGGGGTCTATGTACGCGACGCCCTTCTGCTTATCGATCTTCCAAATCACGCCCTTCGGCTCACGAAGCGCCTCCAGCCGCAGGAAGCCGGGATCGACCGTATAAGGAGCGAGCAGCGTCGCCGAGAAGCCGGTGGTTCGGTTGGTCTCCAGGCGAAGCAGATGAACTACCAGCGTGTCCCCCGGCTCGGCCCCCTCAATGAAGAAGGGACCGGTCTCCGGGTTCGGTCCTTGGCCTCTCTGGACGCCGCCAGCGTCGATTCCTCGCGCATCAATTGTCGAAGTGATTACGTGGTCGCCAGGCTTGATTCGCAAAACGGGCTGATGGCCCGCGGAGAACGTGTTGTGGAATTCCTTGGGCTCGAACCGATGTGTTTCGGCGAAGCCGGCGGCGGCCAGCAACAGCGCAACGAGTGGCTTCATTAGGGCACCTCTCCCATCCGTTATACCGAAGTCCGCCGGACGCGTTCTGGGGCTGGCCAGTTCCGGGTTACCCCCACGCATCCCTTCCCCGCGGACCCGATGCGCGTATCCAGGCAGCCGCCAGGAAAATGCCGCCGAGTGTCGAAGCCAGGCCAAAAAGACATCGTTTCGGCCGAAAACGGGACTGTCCGGTTCAATGAGCGGGGCGTGAAACGGAGCATGATGGGTTAATGAGGCACCGACAGACGAAAGGGTCGGCAACAGATAGGCCACGTCTAAACCGCCGCGAGTGCGCCCAGCGGGCGATGTACGCAAGAAACAGCACGTCCGCTTGCTCTCCGCTTGAACGACTAGTACTCTGTTCGTTCCCTGCATGCAACAATGGAAGCTCCGCGTAATGAACATACGTGTTCCAATTCGGAATCGGAGACAAGTACAATTTGTGGCTGCGGTCTGTTCATGTGTGTGGCCGATTGTCGCGCAGGTCCGCACTACGATTGCGGGAGCCCACCCTGATTTGACAGGTATATGGAACTCAGCGACTGCCACTCCACTAGAACGGCCGACTGAACTCCAGGGGAAGGCATTCTTCACGCGGGACGAGGCCAAGGAGTGGGAACACCGCGCGGCCGAGCGAAACACGGACCAGGCTGTCGGTGCAGCATCGACCGGTGTGGGCACTTACAATGTGGTTTTCCGTGAGTTCGGCACGAAGGTGGTAAAGACGTTGCGGACTTCCATCATCATTGATCCGCCAGATGGGCGGATTCCCGCGCTGATGCCGGCCGCTGCCGCCGAAAGGCGCCGCCGTGAGGAAGCGATTCGCAATCCGGCTGCGGCGACGGATCTGGGCCTACAGGACCGATGTCTTGCTTTTGTAACCGCAGGACCTCCGATGCTCCCGTACTCCTACAACAGCAATTACCAGATCATCCAGGCCGATCGCGACGTGATCATCCAAGCCGAAATGGCTCATGACACGAGAATCGTGCATATGGGCGGCCGTCCTCACTTGCCTCAGAATGTGCGGCTCTGGCTCGGTGATTCCATCGGGCACTGGGAAGGCAACATGCTCGTGGTGGATACTACGAATTTCAACGATGCGGGCGGCTTTTACGGCGATGCGGGTGGCATGTTCGGATGGGATCGGAATCTACATGTCGTAGAAAGTTTCAACCTGTTCGATGCCGATACGATTCTGTATCAATTCGACGTCGACGACCCGAGTGCCTTCGCCTCGCCTTGGAAAGGTGAACTTACCTTGGCACGCTCGCCTGGTCCGATTTACGAATACGCCTGCCACGAGGGCAACTACGCGCTCCCGAATCTTTTGAACGCATTCCGCATCCGGCAATAGTGCGGCCACGAGGAAAAGGGGTTCCTTCAGTTAAGTCGATACTTTCCGAATTGGGCCTGCACAACGCCGAGCGGCAATCTTTCTAGAACCGACTTCTGGCTCACAGCGACACGGACCGAGAGCCGAGTTCCAGCTGGTGCGTGAGCCGGCCCGCGGATCGATTGCGTTACCTGGATCGAGTCTCTACTCGGGCGCGCTCGAAGGCAGCACGATGTCTTTTAGTCGCAGCTAGACGCACATGTATCCACACATCCGGTCCGAGTGTCGGACCATGTTGTTCAGCGTCGCGAGTTTCCTCCGCGTCGGCTCGGGAGGGAAAGGTTCGCCCGGATGTAGGCTGATCTTCTCGATCGCACAAATCGGAGAGCGAATCGAAAGCCGAATAGCAGGCGGCGGATGCCAGCTTCAACGGGATCAGTTCCGGTTTGGAAATCGCTGCCGGACGAGGGCGAGGCATCGGTTGTTGTCCCATGACTCCCCGGCAAATGATCAGATTTGCGCCGGCCATATGGCCGCGCTCTCCGAAGGTCTTGATTTCAGGTGTCGGCTTAAAGCTATAGTTCGAAACGGGCGCCATTGCGCCATCTTAAGAAGGTTTGTCGCGGAAATGGTCCATGGGAATTTCGGCTCCGGTACCAGCGCATTCGGGCACTGCGCAAAAAGTGGACCGCAACCGATCTGCCACGGCGTCGACAGTTCCACGATTACCGGAACCCCCGGAGAACTCCACCACCAACTGATCGGCAGATGAGATCGGCCCATCACACCGGTTGCGTCGGCCCGAAGCTTCGAGTCCAGGGCGCTCCGGGAATCTACAAAGCGCCTCCGGTTGGAGAGCGGTTACTGAGAGATTGTCCGAAGCGGTCGCGGGGAAAGCGAAGGACCGGCCAGGGACCGTTCTAACGCAACAAAAGCGGCTTCAGGGAGTCCGGGCCAGAGCAAGTCAGCGCGTGGGGCGTTGCGCGTCAACTCAATGCCCAACAGCCCAACATTCCGGTTGGTGCGTAAACCGCGCGCGATACGCCGGCAGGAAACTGCGATGGGATAACAGCTGCACTTCCATGTCCTCGCTGGGTTGCGGATGGATCATTTAGGCGCGCGTGACCGGCTATAGGATGCTGAGGAAGTTTACGAGATCCTGTTTCTCTTTCTCCGTGAGCCCAATTCCGAATCGGCGATCGTAGAAGTCCACCAGTTCGGTCAGATCGACAGCGGAACCGTTGGCGAAGTAGGGTGCGCGAGCAATGAGTCCCCGGAATTGTTGCATCAAGATGGAGCCCGCATCTGCACATTTTCCGGTGATGAGTGCACGGCCGGGGTCCTGAGTTAAAAAGGTCCGACCGAGTTGCGGGTGAGGCGGGGCCGACGCGTCGCACGTGATGCGGAACAGCGGCAGCTCGGGCGATTCCTTCGCAGTGGGCAAGTTCGTAGTGCCGATGTCGCGCGAGCGGTTGATGCCGGGCCGGTGGCAGGCCGCGCAGGTGCCCCGCCGGCGGTCTGGCAGGCCGAACTCACGCGAGGCGAATAGGTCGACGCCGCGCAGGACAGATTCGCGAAAAGCGCGCTGGCGGATGGCGAGATTGGCCGTGGAGAGATTGCGCCATGGATCGAATGACGCGGGGAGGTTACCGGAGGCTGGGACTGCGCCGACGCCGGCGATGCCGCTGGCGAGGTTATCGGCGCCGAGAAGCGGAGGTCCGCCCGGCTCGCCGAGAAGGCCGCCGAGGTTATCCGAGTGTTGCGCCATAAAGAGCTGGCGTTCGAAATCCTCAATCTGTTTGAGCTGCGCGGGAGTGGGAGGGACCGACGCCTGCTCGTGAGTGAGCGCGGCCGTGATGGCCTGCGACCGGAGACTGGGCTCGCGACCGTCGGCCATGAGCGTGACGCCGCTTGGCCGGGCGATGTACTTCAAGTTGGCGGCGACGCGCGGGCGGCGGTACACGGAGATGGAGTCCGAGTTCCGGTTGCAACCGGTTGGGTCGCGCACGACCTCGATGCGGAAATCGGGCTTGATGGGCTGGCCGGAGGCAGCAAAGGGAGGCCACCGGAGAGCGATGCGGAACAGGCCGCGCTCGAGGAGAAGCGAGTGCGACTCTTCTTTTTCCTGGGGGAGGTTCGGACAATTGGAGCCGTCGATGGCGGCGAAGAGGGGGTCTTTGCCCTGGGTGTCAGCCCAACGCTGGCGGATCAGATCGAGCGAAAGGCTCATGGCGCTGGTGGGCTGGTGACAGGTGATACACGCACGTCCGTTGGATCCCAGTGGGGTGAAGAAGGGGTGACCGCTCGTCTCAACCGCGCCGGACGTATTCAGGAGTCGGAGTTGCCCGGAGGGGTCACCGAAGGTCTTCGATAACGGGAGCGGCGTGCCGCGGTTCGAATCCCACCAGGGGTAGGCAAGCTCGTAGCGGGCTTCCAGAATGCGGGAGTCTGGAGCGACGCGGGGCTGCTGTTGCGCGGATAGCAGAAGGGCGGCGAAAACCAGCATGGCGGCAGGATGGAACCCTGGGCGGCATCGGTAACGGCGGCCATAGGCCGATTGACAATCGGCCGCAGGTTTCCAACCTGCCCCACGACGCATAGACAGCTCAGACCTTCTGCGCGGCTTTCGCGGCGAGGAAGTTGGCCGGCGTCATCGGAATCTGCCGCAGACGGACGCCCGTGGCATCGTAGACGGCATTGCCGATGGCGGCTGGCATCAGCGTGATAATGGTCTCCCCGGCGCCGGTAATCGGCACCTTGAGGTTGTTGATCAGGACCGTGTCGATTTCGGGAATGTTGTCGCCGAATTCCAAAACCGTGTAGCTGTCCCAGTCGTCGGTCGTAA
>JAGWQP010000348.1 GCA_028876805.1 Acidobacteriota bacterium
GGGCGCCACGTAATCATGGTCTGCGACAGCGTGAGCTGCTGGATCATGGGCTACGACCGCATCCGGACGCATCTCCATGACCGTTTGGGAATCGAGCTTGGCGAGACAACGCCCGACAACCGCTTTACACTGCTGCCGATCGTATGTCTCGGATGCTGCGATCATGCCCCGGCCATGATGGTGGGCAGCGATCTGCACAGCGATCTGGATCCGCAAAAAATCGATACCGAACTCAAGAATTATCAATGACGGCCAACACCGAGAAGCCGCTGACCCGCAACATGCGCCCGGACGGATCGTTCCTGCCCCTGCGAGCGTATGAGACCGCCGGCGGCTATCAGGCGATCCGCAAGCTCCTGAGTGGAGGCACGACGCCGAAAGCCGTCATCGATGAAGTGAAGGACTCGAACCTGCGTGGCCGGGGCGGCGCCGGCTTTCCAACCGGTATGAAATGGTCCTTTGTGCCCCGGGGTCCAGACGCTCCCAGCCCGACTTACCTGATAGTGAACGCCGACGAAATGGAGCCCGGTACGTTTAGAGACCGGCTCTTGCTGGAAAGAGATCCACACCAGCTAATAGAAGGCACGATCGTGGCCGGATTCGCCATCGAGGCCGACATTGCATACATCTTTTTACGTGGCGAATACACGCTGGCCGCGGAACGGCTTTCACGCGCTCTCGCGGAGGCATACGAACATCATTACGTGGGGAAGAATATCCTCGGTTCTGACTACAGCCTGGAACTGTACCTGCACCTCAGCGGCGGCCGTTACATGTGCGGGGAAGAGACCGGGCTGCTGAACGCGTTGGAAGGAAAGCGCGCCAACCCGAGAGCGAAGCCGCCGTTTCCGCCAGTGGTTGGCCTGTTCGGTAAACCCACCGTGGTCAATAACGTTGAGACGCTTTGCTGTGTGCCCCACATCATCAACAACGGCGCGGCATGGTTCCGCGGTTTGGGACGGACAAAGGATGCCGGCACTAAGCTCTTCGGTGCGAGCGGAAAAGTAAAGCGTCCAGGCCTATGGGAACTGTCGATGGGTACCACCGTCCGTGAGATTCTCGACGAGCACGCGGGAGGCATGCGCGACGGGGTGAAACTTCGCGGATTGCTGCCCGGCGGAGCCTCTACCGACTTTATCGTCGAAGAGCACCTGGACACGCCCATGGACTTCACCGAAATGGCCAAAGTCGGCAGCCGCATGGGTACCGGCACCATGATCGTGCTCGATGACCAGACCTGCCCTGTCGGCATGACGTGGAACCTGACACACTTTTTCGCCCAGGAATCCTGTGGCTGGTGCGTGCCCTGTTGGAGCGGACTGGGATGGGCGGAGCGGATTCTGAAGTCGCTGGAGGACGGCCGCGGGCAGCCTGGCGACCTCGACAAGCTCGCATCTCAAGCCAGGATGTGGAACCCCGGCAACACATTCTGCGCACTGGCGCCCGGCGCCGCAGAGCCCCTGCAGAGTGCATTGAAATACTTTCGCGCTGACTTCGAGCGGCACATTAGCGACCACCGCTGCCCCTGGAGATAGGTATGGCGACCGTGTACGTCGACAACAAACCGTACCCAATGAACCCGGATCAGAACCTGCTCCACGGCTGTCTTTCGCAGGGCTTCAAGTTGCCGTACTTCTGCTGGCATCCGGCGCTGGGATCGGTGGGCGCCTGCCGCCAGTGCGCGGTTAAACAGTTCAAGGACGAGCGCGATCAGCATGGCAGAATCGTCATGTCCTGCCTGACACCAGCCGCGGAAGGCACGCGCATCTCCATCGATGATCCAGAGGTTGCCGCCTTCCGCGCAGGCATTATCGAAGGCCTCATGCTGCATCATCCGCATGACTGTCCGGTGTGCGATGAGGGTGGCGAGTGTCACTTGCAGGACATGACGGTGATGACGGGTCACGATTACCGCCGTTACGAATTCGACAAGCGCACGTTTCGCAATCAGAACCTGGGGCCGTTGGTGAACCACGAGATGAACCGGTGTATTCAGTGTTACCGCTGTGTGCGCTACTATCGCGACTACGCGGGCGGCGACGATCTAAACGCATTTGCGCTGCGGGATAGGGTTTTCTTCGGCCGGCACGAAGATGGCGTTCTGGAGAATGAATTCAGCGGCAACCTGGTCGAAATCTGCCCGACCGGTGTGTTCACGGATAAGACACTGAAACGCCACTACGTTCGCAAATGGGACGGGCAGTTTGCTCCTTCGGTTTGTGTGCACTGTGCTCTCGGCTGCAACGTAGATGCTGCTGAGCGCTATGGGACCCTGCGCCGCATCGTCAACCGTTACAACCACGAAGTGAACGGCTACTTCTTATGTGACCGTGGCAGGTTTGGCTACGAGTTCGTCAACAGCGAAAGACGTTTCCTCGAGCCCGTGCTCCAAGGCCGGTCCACTTCCGTCCCGTTAGCCCAACGCCATCTGCGCGAAAGGGTCGCGAACGGCAGAGCGATCGGGATTGGCTCGCCGCGCGCGTCGCTTGAGGCCAACTTTGCCCTGTGCACTCTCGTGGGCGCGGACCGCTTTCATTCCGGGATGGCCGATGACGAGGCAAAACTGATTGGACGTATGCTCGACATTCTGCGACGCGGGCCTATCCGGACACCCACTTTACGCGAGATCGAGGAGTCTGACGCCGTGTTCATCCTTGGCGAGGATATAACCAACGTCGCCCCCAGAATGGCGCTGTCTGTGCGCCAGTCAGTGCGCCAGCAGCCTATGGAGATTGCCAAGAGGTTGAAAATCCCGTTGTGGATGGACCATGGGGTACGAGACGCAATGCAGGGCGCGAAGGGCCCGCTCTACGTTGCAACCCCATATGCCACTCGGCTGGACGATGTCGCTACGGCCACGTTCCACGGCGCGCCTGACGACCTGGCTCGCCTGGGCTTCGCCGTGGCACATGCGCTCGACTCACGCGCGCCCTCTCTGGAGGAATTCCCGCTGGCAGGTGAGATCGCCCGCGCACTCAAGGCTGCCAGGAAGCCGCTGGTGATCTCCGGAACGAGTTGCGGCAGCAAAGCTGTCATTGAAGCGGCTGCGAATGTGGCGATGGCGGTGCAAGCCGGGCTCACCCTCACGGCGCCCGAATGCAATACCATCGGCGCGACACTGATCGGTGGAAGTCCGTTATCCGCCGCATTTCAAGCGGTCAGGGATGGCCACGCCGACACAGTGATCATTCTGGAAAATGATCTCTACCGCCGCGCTCCCGCTGCCGAAGTCGATTCCTTCCTCGAGGCCGCGGCGCACGTGATCGTCCTCGATCACCTCGCCAATCCGACCACGGCAAAAGCTGAGCTGGTTCTCCCGGCCGGGACCTTTGCCGAATGCGCCGGCACCTTCGTCAGCAGCGAAGGACGCGCCCAGAGGTTCTTCCAGGTATTCGTCCCGCAGAATGGTGTTTCGGCAAGTTGGCAGTGGTTGAAGCCGGATCACTGGCATAATCTGGACGATGTGCTTGCCGCAATGTCCGGGGTGTTACCCGAACTTCCGGCAGCACGTAACGCGGCGTCGCCGGCCGCATTTCGCATTGCAGGAGCCAAGATCCCCCGCTCGCCGCACCGCGAGAGCGGGCGTACGGCCGTCCTCGCGAACATCGA
>JAGWQP010000349.1 GCA_028876805.1 Acidobacteriota bacterium
CCAAAGCCGCCAAGGCTGGCGTCGGCGCCCGTGAGGGCAGTAAGGCGGCCAAGGTCCTGGCTTTGCTGAGGCGCCCGGACGGCGCCACGCTGAAGGAACTGATGAAAGCCACGGGATGGCAACCGCACTCCGTGCGTGGTTACCTTTCCGGAGCAGTGGGTAAGAAAATGGGTCTCAAGCTGGAATCGACGAAGGCCGAAGGCAACGAGCGCAGCTACTCCATCAAGGCCTAAGCGTACCTACAAG
This sequence comes from Acidobacteriota bacterium, assembly GCA_028876805.1. Lineage (GTDB taxonomy): Bacteria > Acidobacteriota > Terriglobia > Bryobacterales > Bryobacteraceae > PSRJ01. Next base: position 247 of record JAGWQP010000349.1, read on the forward strand.
CTACTTGATTTTAGAGCCGCCGGGGATCGCCTCGGCGGCTTATTCTTTGTTTGGCGATAATTCAGATCGGCGAGTCAGCGACACACCGTCAAATTGCATTGTAAACGCTACGGCGTTAGAGAGGAGCAACATTTGCTGCGTTGGCGAGTCACGCAGCCCGGATCTGCCAGAGAACAGAACCTACCGCGGCTCCGCGTGATTCTGCAACGCGATGACCTTATCCTCGGCTGCATAATCGAAAGGGTGCGGATTGAATTCGCCAGGAGGATTCGCCCGCTCCCACTCAATGGTGCGGGACATGGCTTCATCAAGAGGAATGACTTCGCGGTAGCCGAGCTCGCGCCGGATGCGCGTCGAGTCGAGCTCCCAATGTTGAGCGGTATTGCCGGGTGGCTTCAAATGGGGTGGAGCCTGCTCATTGGGAAGGACCATAAACTCTCCTTTCCAAAGAGTCGCAGCGGCGATCATGCGTGCCCATTCGAGTTCGGAGTACGCAGGCCACTCAGCAACATTGTAGATCCGGCCGGCTGCTCGCTCGTTCGTTACCGCGAGAGCCAGCGCCGTGGCCACGTTCTCTACATAACCACGTGGTGCTCGCCATGCGGCCCAGCCCCGTTCATACAGAATGAAGGGCCGGCGATCGTCAATCCGCTTGAGCACAGGATGGAAGCGCCGGGCGTAATCCCCAGGCCCATAGATCATTGGCAGGCGCAGGACCGTGCCCGACAAGTCTGGGTCACTCATGATCGCCTGTTCTACTGGAATCTTGTCGTAGGAATCATCCCACCACGGGACCATCTTTTTGATCATCTCGATCTGTTTCGGTGGGTAGCTCTGGGGCTTGGTGCGGAGTGGGGATTCCTCCGTGAGTGGCACAGGGTCGGGTGGACCGTCTTCCAGCCGATGCAAAATTCCGCAAGCACGATAAACGTCGGCACTGCTGGCTGCAATGACCCGACGGGCGCGGCCGTGGAAAGCTGCCATCAGTTCCCGAGCCTGCGCGCCCGAAGCCAGAATGAGATCGACCACGATATTGGTCTTGAGCTTGAGCTTAGGCAGGTCATGCCAGTCGCCGAAGATGTGTTCGGCCGGCAGGTCAAGTCGCGATTTGCCGCGATGGAACACGCCAACGGAATGGCCCATTCCCGCGAGCAGGCGGACGAGATACGACCCGATGAAGCCGGTGCCGCCGATCACGAGCACGTCCATTCTTCAAGTCTATAGCGTTTCGCAAATCGCGACCGCGCGGCCGTGGCGCTGGCGCCGCAGTCGCACGCTTCGCTGTTTTTTCGATTCATTGCGGCCCCCCCGCAGGACTACGAATGAGTAGTCGCAGAGCGTTTAGTACCGATTCGCGGGAGTCCACTTGGACGAAAAAGGCCGTTGCTCCCTCGTGCCAGAATCAACCGCCGACGTCACGACATCCACGCATCGGGCTCGGCGGCGGACTCGGTTTCGGCACCGGTCTCATCAATAACCGGCCACTGACGATCAGGTAACGGGTCGCATCCATCAGATGGTCGTCGCGCTTGACGATCTTGCCCGATCCTTTGTCGTCCCGGTGATATTTCCGGAACTCCCGAAACCAGTTCGTCAGGCTGGCCATGACCTTCAATTGGCCCGACACCAGCAAGTTCCAGACTTCAGTAATGCCCGCCTCCACGGCATTGACCGCGGGCTGAAGACCTTGGGCGGAGGGCCGCTTCTCGTCATCCCTGCCGCGAGCCACCGCGATATGGGCGACGGAAAATGGCAAGCCGGCGCTGCAGGGAGCGTGGTGACGGAAAGGAGTTGGGGACTCCTGGCCGCGATTATCACGTATTCCCATTCATTCTCGGGGTACGGATCGGGCCGCCCACCCACGCAGGTTGTAGGGGTACAGCCACTCGCTCACTACAATTTCAATCGAGGGTATTATCTTCGATCTTCCGGGATCTGGAATATCGACTACGGCTACCACAACAGCGTAATCCCGTTCGGCTTCGGGGCCGGCAAAGTGACGAAGTTGCGGAGCGGCATCGTGGTGAACCTCTACGTCGAGCCTCAGCGTTCCGTGCACGACGCTGGTACCGGATCGCCGACATGGCAGATCCTCACCGCCCCCACATTCCAGTTTTCCAACCGGCCCAAACCAAATAAACACAGCTCCGAAAAATCCGAGGGTCGCGGAAAACCTGGAAAGCCATAACATTGCGGAATGCGCTGATCGGTCAATGGCTCAAGCGGCCACGGAGCGCTTCTTGCACCCTGATTCCGTGATCTTCGACGATAGTACCGGTGGCGCGCTCCAGGGCGGCGCGTGCCTTCATGTACACGTTGCGTGCGGACACCTCGGTGGAGCGCGCCTGGGCGACGAAATTTTCGTACTGAATCACCAGGAAAGTGGTGGAGAGGCCGACGGCATATTTTTCCAGCTCGATCCTGAGCGATTGCTCCTGCAGCCTGCGCGCTTCGATGGCGGCGTCGAGAGCGGCGCGGGCCTGCGTCAGGGCGACGACCTCCGCTTCCACTTCCAGCCGGATCTGGTTTTCGATCTGCTGGCGGCGGACGTCCCACTGACGGATCTCGATTTCATCGCGGGCCACATCGGCACGGGCGATGCGGTTGCGCAGCGGAAGCGAGAGTTGGACGCCGATGCTGTAAGTGGAGTAGCGGCCGCCGAAGATCTGCGCCAGATTAGTTCCGAAGCCGCCGATAGTCCCGGGCACCGGTGTGAGGGTGCCGGGCGCGGCGAAGGGATTCGGCTGGCCGGTCAAGGAGGCGTTCTGACCGGACGCCACCAGGTCCAGCTCGGGGAGCAGCTCATTCCGCGAGCCGCGAAGCGCGATGTGCGAATTCTCGATCTGCTGGCGCGCTTCGCCGAGCTCGGGCCGCTTATGCAAGGCTTCGACGACGTAATCCTCGGCCGGGCGCACGGGCTCAAGGGCCGGAATGTCGAGCGGCGTAGTGGTTTCGATGTGCGCGGAGCGCACGGCGGGATCGGCCGTGCCTCGGCGGGTCACGAATGTTTTGAGGACCAGCTCTTGCTGGTCGAAGTAGCCGCGGGAATATGCGAGGTTCTCCTGGGCGGCGGCCACGGAAGCCTGAGCGCGCGTCAATTCGACGGGGGCCAGCGTCCCATGTTCCACCTGGGAGCGGTTGTCTTCATAGAGCCGCTCCGCCAGAGCGAGCGTTTCCTCTTTGACCTTGACGTCTTCGCCCAGACTGACGAGGTCTTCGTACAGCCGGACCGTGCCATAGACGGTGGCGATCAACTGCTCGCGGAACAGGAGACCGGTGGTTTCCAGGTTGTTCCTAGCGATTTGGATGAAGCGGCGATTCACGGCGGGGCCGAAGCCGCGCAGCAGCGGCTGGACAACGGTCGCGCTGAGGGTGGAAGTGTTGAAGGGATTGAGAATGTAATTAGTCGCGTTGTTGTGCTCGCGGAAGGACGTGAAGCCGGCAGTCAGCAACGCCCCGCTGCTGAAGCCTTGCGCATAGCCGGGAGTAGTGGTGGCGCTGTTGGCGATAAAGGTTCCGGTGCCGCTGTTGACGGCGTTCAGCTGGGGAATGGTCTGATGCTGCCATGTCTGGCTGACGGTGAGGAGCGGATCGAACTGCGGAATCGGGGGCCCGAGGGACAGGGCAGCAGCGCCGGTGATATCGATGCCGCTCAGGGTGGTGGCGATGGCGGGCAAGACGCCGAGGCTGGTCACCACGGCACCGTTGGCGAGGCTCTCGGGCGTGATGGCGGGAACGAACGTGGTCAGGTTGGGTGTGAAGGTTGGTACGGGTGGGGCGCCGGTCGGAGAGACGGCGTTCAACACCGGGGCGGCCGGACCGCCGATGCCGAGAGGCGCTTCGGCAGTCAGCAGGGAGATGCCGCGCAGAAAGCCGCCGCCCTTGGCGCGCAAGATGTCGGTATCGGCAATGGGGAGCTCCAAGCGCTCGAATTCGACGTCGAGGTTGTTTTCGATCGCCAGGGCGATGGCGTCGTGCAGGGAGAGATAGAGGATACCGGCGCGGATGAGGCTTTCGAGCCGCGGTGAGTTATTGAAATCGATCGGCGGCACGCGGGGCGCGTGATAGGTAGAAATAAAACGCCTATACCAATGGTTGTCCTGCGCCAGCGCGCACGCGCCAAAAGCGCAAAAAGCGAATGCTAGGGATCGAGCTTTCATTGTCCGCCCTTCTTAGGTTGCCCGCCGGTAGGTGTGACCATGCTGGGCGATCCGATGCCCCCGGGGTGGCGCATATTTTCGGTATTTCGCTCCGCCACGCCTTCGCCGACGACGGACGGCGCGGTTTGCGGAAGCACGATAGCGCCCGGACGTACCATGTCGCCGGGGTTTGTCACGATGTGATCACCGGCGTGAAGGCCGGAAGTGACTTCGATCGCGGTGCCGTAGTCGCGGCCCACTTGAACTGTCTGGATTTGAATGCGTCTGGCCTGCCGGATTTCGGATTCGGACCTCTTTTGCTGCTGGAGGCGGGCGCGGTCCTCGGGCGTGAGCGATTGGAGGACGCCCACCAGCAGGCCGTTAGCCTCCGCCATCACCGCATCGCCGGGTATAAGGAGCGGCGGATTGGGGCGGTGTGCGGCGAACTCCACCTGGGCGTACATGCCGGGCAGGAGGAGCGATTGCGGGTTGGGCACATCCACCTCGGCGAGGAGCGTGCGCACGGTCTGGTCCAGGGAGCGGGAGGTACGCGTGACTTTGCCGAGGAAGGACCGGTTGGCGTATTCCTGAACGTATACCGAGGCAGACTGGCCGGGACGAACGCCAGGAGCGCTGTCCTGCGGCACGTTGATCAGGATCCGCAGCACCGAAATCTGCGCTTCCCGGAACATTTCACTTCCCGAGCCCGTCGTGGGCCCTCCGGTGGAGGTGGGGCTGGTGGGCGCAATCGCGTAACTGGGCGGCAATCCATTTGTACCGCCGACACCCAGTAGGCCGACGGTTTGGGTGCCGCCGTTCGGGACATTGGTCTGGCCTCCGGGGCTGCCCGCCACATTGATATACGCGCCGATATCGAAGTTGCGGGCGGTGATGACTCCTTCGAACGGAGCGATGACCCGCTCGAAATTCTGCAGCGCGAGGAGGTGCTCGAGGTTAGCGCCGTTGGCGTTCACGTTCTGCTCGGCGGTGCGCACGGCGGCTTCTTGCAGGCGCGTGTTGGCTTGGGCGACGCGGAAATTAGCGTACTCCGTATCAGCGTCCTGACGCGACACCGCGCCGTCGCGCACCAGCACCCGGTATCGTTCCCAGGTGACGCGCGCAAGTTCCACCTGGGCGGCCGCGTTTTCGAGCGAGGCGCGGGCCTGATCGAGCTGTTTTTCGGATTCGAGGAGCAAGGCGCGGGCCTGGGTCACCTGGGCGTCGAGATCGGGCGCATCGATTTCGGCGAGCAACTGTCCCTGGCGGACGCGATCGCCTATATCCACATACCGGCGGCGGACGTAACCGGTGGCGCGGGCATAAATATATGCTTCGGTGAGCGGCGTGATGTTGCCGGGCAACAGCAGCGTGGCGACCGCGGGCGACCGCTGTACCACGGTGAACGGCACCACCGGAATCCGATTGGCCTCGCGCTGGGCAGCGGCCGCGGCCGCCTGCTCCTGCTTCTTCCGCGGAACGTAGCCGATCACGAAGATGACGCCGAGGAGCAGGAGGGCCGCCACCGCGGCCAGCCCGCTCCTCCAGGGCCGCCTGCGTGCGACGTACCGGTCGGGCGGCGGCAGTGTCCGATCGGGTGGCGGAGGCAGGGCGATCCGGTCGGTGGACATCAGGCCTACTCCGGGGGCAGACCTTCGTGCGCCTCCTCTTCGATAACCCGGTCCTGGTCCTGTGGCGGCTCGCGGCGCAGGAACGTATACATGACCGGTACAAAGAACAGGGTGGTGAGGGTGGCGATCAGCAGTCCACCAATTACGGCGCGGCCGAGCGGTGCATTCTGCTCGCCGCCCTCGCCCAGGCCGAGCGCCATCGGGGTCATGCCGATAATCATGGCAAGGGCGGTCATGCAGACGGGGCGCATGCGCGTGAAGCCGGCGGAAACGGCGGCCTCGAACTGGTCTTTGCCGGCGGCGCGCTCATCATTGGCGAAGACCACCATCAGGATGGAATTCGACGTA
>JAGWQP010000350.1 GCA_028876805.1 Acidobacteriota bacterium
CGCCAAACAGATCCAGCCACTCCTTGGGAGAGCTCTTGGCCGCCGCACGCCCGATGGCTCTGGAGCACGATGTGGTGCCCGGCGGATAGGACCGCGGTCGAGTTAGGTGGGCCACCGCGAAATGGCCGAACCCATCTTCGTTCAGCGTCACGTGCCGGTTGAAGCCGCACCCGCGCGCGCGGCCGAAGCCGTTTCGCCCTCTGGCCTTCGCCACCGGTGACGCCTGGCCTGGCGACATCGCGTCCCCGCGAGCAACGCGTCGCCGTCGAACGGGACCGATTCTTTGGAACAACCGCCGATTTGGCGGATGGCAGCTCGACCGGTATCTGGGCTGCTACTTCTCTCCCGGGGGCACCACCCCGCGCTCGACGAGATCCTCGATCACCTCGGTTGCCAGCACATCACAGCTCACGTGAACCTCACCGCCCTTGAGGAACATGGCCACCAGGTACGGATTCGGAGCCGAACGGATCGAGACCCAGACACAGACTCCGCTCGCGGCTGGTTTTGAGGAGCAGTTCGATGCCGCCTCGGCTTGGGGCGGCCTGGCGAGCCAAGGGGGGCTCCGTCTCGAGCCGAAGACACTGCGGTACTCGATCGGAGAGGCGTTTCGAGTCCTTCGGCAGCGGCGGATGCTAGCAGGAAAACGGAGGAGAAAGCCTGAAACAGCAAAAAGGCCCCGGAAAACCGGGGCCTTCGAAGTGAAATCGGTCTGCTAGCCCTTCTTCAGGGCGTTCCAAGCTACTTCTTTTTCTTCGGAGCAGCTTTCTTCTTCGCAGCAGCCTTTTTCGTTGCGCTCTTCATCGACTGATTCTCCCTAACATCGAATTTTGCGACTGAAAAAAATCGCAATGTGATTCATATATAAGGTGGTTCGCAAAGAAAGTCAAGAAAAAAATGCAGCCCCGGTCTCCCTCCGATCTCTTTCGGGTTGCATGGAGCCGGATCGCCCCAGCCGAAAAAGCGGACCTGCGCCTCCCAAATCGCGCATCCGACCACCGATGGGCCAGCCCCTAAGAGCGCCGTCGAAGGTCCCGCCGCGCCGCCCCGCACCATGCCACACACGCGCTCCTCGGTCATCCGAAGCGGGCCGTAGGAAGAGCCCGCGCTATAATGACGGGACTGGAGGCGCGCATTGCATGAGCGACGGGTACTATCGGGAGAACCAATGGTGGGTGAGCCCCTACAATTTCGCGCCGGAAGTGAGGGCCCGCTTCGAACTGCCGCCGCGCGTTAGCATTCACGACGCCACCTTGCGGGACGGGGAACAGACTCCTGGCGTGGTCTTCAGCGTCGCGGACAAGATCGCGATCGCCGAGAAGCTCGACGAGGTGGGTGTCGACCGGATCGAAGCAGGCATGCCGGCGGTGTCCGGCCAGGATTTCGAGGCCATCAAGCGCATTTCCGGCCTGGGGCTGAAGTCCAAGATCTATACCTTCGCCCGCGCCATCAACGCTGACATCGACAAGGCGGTTGAGTGCGGGTGCCATGGGGTGATCATCGAGGTTCCCATCGGATACCCCAAGCTCCAATACCAGTTCAAATGGACCTGGGAAGACGTGCTCAAAAAGAGCGTCGGCGTCATCAACCACGCCAAATCCAGCGGCTTGCACGTCGTCTATTTCCCTTACGACACGACGCGCGCGCGGGAAGAGGACCTGAGGAACCTCCTCAGCCGGATCATCCTGGACGCTCCCCCGGACGCCGTGGGCGTTGTGGACACGATGGGTTGTGCGCTTCCCGCGGCGATCAAGCATATGGTCCGGTTGGTAAAATCGCTGACCAAACTTCCGGTCGAGGTCCATACGCATAATGACTTCGGCATGGCCGTGGCCACCGAACTGGCAGGCGTGGAAGCCGGGGCCGAGTGCGTTCACAGCTGCGCCAACGGGCTCGGTGAGCGGACCGGAAACGCGGCGCTAGAGGAATTGATCGTGGCCCTCCATGTTCTCTACGGCTACAGGACACACTACGATTTGAGCAAGCTGCCCGAACTAGGCGAATTAGTCAGCCGCCTGAGCCGATTCGACGTTGCGGCCAACAAGCCGATCCTGGGTGAGAGAAATTTCACCCGCGAATCGGGGATCGGCGTCGATCTGGTCGTGAAAGAACCCCTCGCCATGTTCGGGACTCATCCAGCCCTCACCGGTCGGCGCGGCGAAGTCGTCCTCGGAAAGAAGAGCGGAAAGGCATCCATCGCTTACCACCTTGAACAGCTGGGCATCACCGGAATCGACGACGAGATGGTGGCGGAGATGCTGCGATGCGTCAAAGAGAAAGGGATTGACAAGCGGGGCCTGCTCACGCCGGAAGAGTTCAAGGAAATCGTGGACAGGGTGCTCGGCGCGGTGCGCGGCTCGGCGGCACGCCAGTGACCCAATACGTTCGTTATCGATCCGACGCCGGCGCGCGCTGGGGCATCCTCGAAGACCAGAGGGTCCGTGAGATTCTGGGCGTCCCATTCGCCAGCCACTCGGAGACCGGCAAGTCGCGGCCCCGCGGTGATCTGGAGCTGCTCTCGCCCTGCGAGCCGGGCAAGATCATCGCCGTCGGCCGGAACTATCGCAGCCACCTGGGAAACCGAGTCCAGCCCAAGAATCCAGAGATTTTTTTCAAGCCTCTCAGCTCTCTGCAGGACCCCGGGGGCCCGATCGTGATTCCGCCCGAGGCCACCGACGTTCACTACGAAGGGGAACTGGTGCTGGTCATGGGCCGGCGCGCCAAGGACCTGTCCCGCGAAGAGGCGCCCGCCGCCATCCTGGGCGCGACCTGCGGTAACGACGTTACCGATCGCAACTGGCAGTACGGTGAGAACAAGGACGTGCAGTGGTGGCGCGCCAAGGGGTCAGACACCTTCGCGCCGGTCGGGCCGGTCCTCTCCACCGGCCTCGACTACGGCAATTTGCGGCTCGAGACACGCCTCAATGGCGAAACGGTTCAGAAGGAGCGGACGGCCGACTTCATCTTTGACTGCGCGACAGTCGTAAGCTGGGTCA
>JAGWQP010000031.1 GCA_028876805.1 Acidobacteriota bacterium
CACTGAGCAGCCGGTGCGCAGGGTGAAGTTCTTGCGCTTCGCGAGAACCGGCATCAACACATTGGTAGGCTGCGCCTGGGCGCCAATCATGCAGCCGTAGCGTGAGCAATAGCCGCAGTAGGCGCAGGCGGGCCGCGTAACGCCGTCCGGGTTCGTGTAGGTGCGGCTGAGCGTGGCGGTGGGCACCGGATAGGGATGGTAGCCGAGTTCCCGCACGGCCTTCTCAAACAGCGTGGTGGCGTAGGGCAGCTTGTGGGGTGGGTTGGGATATTCGTGCGACCGCGGCCCTTCGAAGACGTTGCCGCCATCGATCTTCTTGCCCCGTAAATTCCCCGCCTTGCCTCCGACACCGATGAGCTGCTCCGCGCGCCAGTAATAAGGCTCCAGTTCGTCATAGGTGACGCCCCAGTCCTCGACCGCCAGGTCCTCGCCAAGCCGATTCCCGTGCTGCTCACGCAGCAACGAGGCCAATCGGAAATGTTCGGGATAGAAGCGGTAACAGATGCCGCCCCAGTGCTCACCGGCGCCCCCGACACCAGTGCCGGGGTTGAAAGAACCGTACTGGCGGATCGGCACCGCGCGCGCCTTTATGGAGTGCCGGTGCGTGGCGGTTTCCTCCGCCAGGTTCTGCATCATGCGGTAGCGGAGCGCATAGTCCAGCTCATCCATTCCGGCCGCGTAATCGGAGAGCTTGCGCGGCTGGCCGCGCTCCACAATCACCACCGACAGCGACGTGCGCGCGGTGATCTCCTTAGCGAGGGTGAGGCCGACGAAGCCGCCGCCGGCAATCACTACGTCGACCGCCTTCAGTTGCCGCATGGAGCCTCCTTTTGGTGCTTTATTCTACCCCTCGATCATCTGCAAGCGCAGATAGCGAAGATTGGGGAGCAGAAAATCGGGCGCGTGCCGGTGCAGCTCCTCGCGCGGGGTGATTCCGGTCCTCACGGCGATGACGCGAATGCGGTTGGCACGCGCGGCCAGAATGTCCGCAGGAGCGTCGCCAATCAACGAGACAGGCGAATGGCGCTCGATCCAGCCGCGGCGGCGGGCTTCGCGGATCGCCTGGCGCGCCAAGCCGGCTCGGGTTTTGGCCGTTTCACCAAAGGCGCCGAACCGGAAATAGCGCCGTAGGCCGGCGCGCTCCAGTTTCCTCCAGCCGATTCGGGTAAGATTACCGGTCACCAGTCCGAGCAGGATGCCGCGGCGGGTCAGGCGATCGAGCACCGGCTCCACGGCCGGGCAGTGCGTGCCCTTTAGCGCCGGGCAGACCCGCAGATAGTGCCGCTCTGCGGCCTCGATGATCTCGGGCATCGCAGTGTGGATGCGCTCCCGCGAAGCGCCCGCGCGCTCTAGCATCAAGGTCAGGATGTCGGGGTCCAGCATGCCCTGCACCGGAATTCCTTCGGTCGTGGTCTTGAGCCCGGTGACACGGCGAATCCCTTCGACCAACGCCTCGCGATGGTGCGGGCCGGCGCGGCGAACTAAGGTGCCATCGATATCGAACAGAACTAGGGCCGCGTACTTCACTTTGGGAAATGTCATCATAGCAGCCCGCGCCGCCGTTACAATTGTGGATGTGCAGCGCTCTAAATTCCGCATCGGCCTGATCCAGATGGCCTGTTCGCTAGACCCGAATGAAAACCTGGCCAAGGCGGAATGGCGCATTCGCGAGGCCGCGGCGAAGGGTGCTCAGATCGTCTGCGTGCCGGAGTTGTTCCGCTCGCAATACTTCTGCCGCGAACAGAACACCGCCTGGTTCGATCTGGCCGAGCCGATTCCGGGGCCGACCAGCGAGTCGTTCACGCGACTGGCACGCGAGCTGCGGATAGCGTTGATCGGGTCGGTGTTTGAACGGCGCGCCGCGGGCGTCTACCACAACACAGCGCTGGTGTTTGACGCCGACGGCTCGCTCGCTGGCACTTATCGGAAGATGCACATTCCCGAGGATCCTCTGTATTACGAGAAGTATTACTTCACGCCCGGCGATCTGGGGTTCGGCTCGTTCGACACCCGCTACGCGAGAGTCGCCGTGTTGGTTTGCTGGGACCAGTGGTATCCGGAAGCCGCACGGCTGGCCGCACTCGCTCAAGCTCAGGTCTTGTTCTATCCGACTGCGATCGGCTGGCACCCCTCGGAAAAAGCGCAATTGGGCGCCTCGCAGCACGACGCCTGGCAGACCATCCAGCGCGGGCACGCCATCGCCAATGGTCTTTACGTAGCGGCGGTGAACCGGGTCGGCTATGAAGGCCCTCCGGAGCACGGGCTGGAGTTCTGGGGCCAGTCGTTTGTCGCCGGCCCCTTCGGGCAGGTGTTAGCCGAAGCGTCGCCGGCCGGCGAGGAAATCCTGGTGGTCGAGTGCGACCCCCGCCTGATGGAAGACGTACGGCGCAACTGGCCGTTCCTGCGCGACCGGCGCATCGACGCCTACAGCGGACTTTCGAGCCGGGTGATCGATTGAAGGCCGAAACCCCGCGCAGTCTGGGCTACCGTATGCCCGCGGAGTGGGAACCGCACGAGGCCACGTGGATCGCCTGGCCGCACAACCGCTCCGACTGGCCGGGCCGCTTCGCGCCCATCCCCTGGGTGTACGGCGAAATCGTCCGCAAACTGAGCTGCGTGGAGGGTGTGCGGATCCTGGTCGAAGATCCAAAACTGCAACAACAGGCCGCGCGCGTGCTATCTAAAGTCGGTGCGCGTATGAGCGCAGTGCAATTTTTCCCATGCCCGACCGACCGCGCCTGGACCCGCGATTACGGCCCGCTGTTCGTAAAAAACAAGGCCGGGGATATCGCATTGACACGCTGGCGCTTCAACGCCTGGGCGAAGTACGACGACTTCGAGCGCGACCAGCGCGTCACCGAATTTCTGGCGTCCCGTTTGAAACACCGAGTGTGGCCCCTGGACATGGTGCTCGAAGGAGGTAGCATCGACGTCAACGGCCAGGGCCTCCTGTTGACCACCGAAGAGTGTCTGCTCAGCCCGGTGCAGGCGCGCAATCCCGGAATGCCGCGCCAACAAATCGAGCACACGCTGTGCGCTTCGCTTGGTGTCACCCGCGTAATCTGGCTGCGAAACGGGATCGCCGGTGATGACACCCACGGGCACGTCGATGACATCGCGCGATTTGTCTCGGCCGACACCGTGGTCGCAGCCTGGGAACCTGACCGCTCCGACGCGAATTCGGCGACGCTCACCGAGAACCACGAACTGCTTCGCAAAGCCGGCTTACGTGTTGTGAAACTTCCCATGCCGCGCCCACTGGTCTTCGCCGGACGGAGGCTGCCTGCCAGCTATGCCAATTTCTACATCGCCAATGGCCTCGTGCTGGCGCCGACTTTCAACGACCGGAACGACCGCGTGGCGTTGTCGATTCTGGCCAGGCTCTTCCCGGACCGCGAAGTGGTGGGCATCCACTCCGCCGACCTCATCTGGGGCCTGGGCGCGCTCCACTGCATGACGCAGCAGCAGCCGGCCTGAAGCGGGCAGGCCGGAATCGGTTCGGACGCCACCAAAGAAAAATCAAGATATCGGGTATGATTCTATTGATTCCGGCTCACTAGCGACTTATACTTCTCTCCGGCAAGACAGAAAGCATCCAGGACGCGATCCGCAGCGAATTGAAAGGCTCCGAAAAGGGTCCGGATCATCTGTTCGGCCTGGCCTTTTCCGGCGGCGGAATCCGCAGCGCTACTTTCAATTTGGGTGTGCTCGAGCGCCTCGAGGAGCTCAAGCTTCTTCCCTTCGTCGACTACCTTTCCACGGTGTCCGGAGGCGGCTACATCGGCTCCTGGTATTTATCTTGTCGCAAGCACCGAGTAAAGGACGCGAGGGAACGCCGGCGTGCCCTCGATCATCTCCGCCAGTCGAGCAACTACCTGGCGCCAAAAACGGGATTCTTCAGCGCCGACACCTGGACCATCGCCATGGTGTGGCTCAGAAACACGATCTTGCTGCAAACCATGCTGGTCAGCCTGTTTGCGCTGCTGCTGTTCTTGCCGCGTTTTTGGAGTGGGGTTTCACGAACTTACCCGCGAACGCAACTTCACTGGCAGCCTTAGTGCTTTTCGCCATCGCGGCCGTTCAGATCGTTTACCGCCTGGCGCGCATGCGGGAAACCGACAAAGAAGGCGATCGGACAGAGACACGAGTCCGGCCGCGCATGGCAAGCTTCGCCAAATTCATCCCAAGTCGACTCCGGCCAAAGCAAGCGAGAGACAGCCAGAAAGGACCAGACGCACAAGGCTGGCTGCAAGTCACGGTCCTAGTTCCGTTGCTAGTGGCAGCCGCATGCTTTGCGTCCGCCCTCTGGAAAACGGCAGGTGCGGCTGGATCGAATCTGTGGACCTTACCGGTTTGGGAGGGTGGAGCCGTGGCCGCGGCGACGTGGCTGGCCGCCTGGTACTCGTTGCTTTACTCGGTTCGTGGACTCGCCTGGCTACCGGGAATTTTTGCGATCGGCTGCCTCTGTGGAGCCCTCGTCGCATCGCTCGGCTACGCCACGGCCCAGTGGTACTCGAGCCTGACTGGCCTGATCGGCCACTCCCAGGCCGAGTGGCTTGCGGGGATGACCGGCGCCCCTATGATGCTGGCCGCCCTCGGCCTGGCCGTCGTCCTGCAAATCGGACTTTTGGGCCGTGCCATCGACGACTCGCGCCGAGAATGGTGGAGCCGGCTGGGCGCCTTCCTGGCCATCTATTCGGTGGCCGCGTTGACGCTCGGCAGCGCCGCGGTGTATGCCCCGTGGCTGGCGGGTTTCGTGATGAAGGGCACCTGGGTGAAATGGCTGTCCGGCTCGGTGACCCTGGGCGGTATCACCGCCGTGTGGAGCGGGCTGGCGGCCGCTCGCAGCCCTGATACGGGTGGCGAAGGCGGCAACTCGAACAATAGAGATGCTCGCGAAGCTGGCGCCGTTCGTGTTCATCGCGGGGCTGCTGATCTTCGTTTCAGCTGGTTTAGATCAGCTTCTGGCGGCGACGATGGACTGCAAATGCCAATCCGTTTGGCAAACTCTGGATTGGTCGATCTCGAGCTCCCAAATGGGCGAACTCGCGATCGCTGCTGCCATCAGTGCCGCCACGCTCCTGCTGCTTGCGTGGCGTGTGGATATCAACGAAGCGTCGATGAATCCGTTCTACCGCAACCGCCTGGTGCGCTGTTACCTGGGAGCAGCGCGAGCCGCGCTGGGAAGGCGCCGTCCGAACCTGTTTACCGGCTTTGATTTCGCCGACGACTTTGGGCTGGTGAAACTGCGCGCCGAGGAAGGCTACGACGGGCCTGTGCCGATTATCAACACGACCCTCAATCTTACCGGCGGAGAGAACGCTGCCCTCGAGGAGCGCCGCGCTACTTCGTTCTTTTTTACGCCCTACCGAAGCGGGTCGACCGAGACAGGCTGCCAAAGAACCGAACATATCGGCAAATTCGCAACCGGCATCCGCTTGGGGTCGTGCGTCGCGACTTCGGGGGCCGCGGTAAGTCCCAACATGGGATTCCATACCTCCGCGCCCGTCGCGTTCTTGATGACTTTCTTCAACGTGCGCCTGGGGCTCTGGCTGCGAAGTCCGAAAGTGGGTCCGGGCAAACAGCTCTCGCGCTGGGGCTTGTGGTACTTGCTCAAGGAGCTGTTCGCAACCGCCGATGTAAACGATCGCTACATTTATCTCTCCGACGGAGGACATTTTGAAAACCTGGGCGTCTATGAGCTGATCCGCCGCCGCTGCCGCTACATTCTTGCATGCGACGCTGAGGAGGACCCAAACCTGGTGCTGGAGGGCTTAGGGAACCTGGTGCGCAAAGCGCGCATTGATTTTGGAGCTGAGATCGTGATCGATACCTCACAGATCCGCCAGAGAGACGAGAACGCGCGCTCGCGAGCGCATTGCGCCGTCGGTCGCATTCATTACGACGGGAATCCGAACGAAGCCGAGGCCGGCTATCTTATCTATCTCAAGGCGTCACTAACCGGAGACGAGGTTTCCGACGTCTTACAGTACAAGGCCCAGCACGCCGCGTTCCCGCACGAATCTACGGGCGACCAGTTCTTCAGTGAGTCCCAGTTTGAGAGCTACCGGGCTCTCGGCGACCACATCGTAGAGAAAGCGTTCGCGCGTCAGAAGATTCCGGCGCGTCGGGGCGAGCTCGAGAGCCTGATGCAAGCTATGAGCGAAGACTGGGCGCTTCCCAGCCAGTTCACCGAGGAGCACTTCGCGCACCATGCCGAGCAACTCAACCGTTTGTGGGACGAGATCCGAAAAGATCCCGACCTGGCCTACCTGGATCCTCAGTTGTTCCCCGACTGGGCGAAGGCGAGAGTGGGTCCGCACGACGCCGGTTTCGGAGGCCAGCGCAGAGGTCTGTACCTGGGTCAGACGATTCTCCAGTTAATGGAAAACGTGTACCTGGACCTGCACCTCGACACTGAGTCCGGGCATGTCGACAACCAGGGCTGGATGAGGTTGTTCCGCAGATGGGCAGCCTCCTCACTGGTTCAGCAAGCATATGAGCTGTCCCAGGACACCTCCGGCGACCGGTTCCGAAAATTTTGCCAGCAGGAATTGAAGTTTCCACCGAGAGAAGCAAAGGCCGCCACGCCTTGAAGGCTCCGCAACGCCAGGCCGTGCCGCCTAGGGGTAAAGCAAGACTTTGAGCGCTCCTCTGCGGGCGGCGTGCGCGAACGCCCTCGGCGCCTCACTGAGCGAGTAGGACGCACAGATCATCCGTTCCAGAGGAATCTCTTTGTGATCGAGGAGGGGTAGCGACGCTTCGAAGCGCCCGCAGCGGGACCCGACCAGCGTCAGCTCATTCACGATGACGGGCGCCAAATCTATGCCGACCAGACCGTGAACCGTCGATTTCAAAATGAGCGTCCCGCGCGGGCGGGTCATGGCGGCGGCTTTCGCGAGGGCGTCGGGGTTGCCGGTCGCTTCCACCACCCAGTCGTAGGCTGCGGCGGGAGCGACGGCGGCGGCGATTTTAGTGGCAACGCCGGCGGCCGCCGAAAGGCACAGCTTTTCCGGGTGGCGGCCGAACTGGTGCACGCGATAGCCACGGCGATTGAGCACGTGCGCGATCAACAAGCCCAGCTTGCCGTCGCCCAGGACGGCGACTTCGGCGCCCTCGGGGATCGAGACCTGATCGAGGATTTCGCATGCGGCGGCTAAAGGTTCGGTGAACACAGCCCGCTCGGCGGGAATCGCCTCCGGGACCACAAAAACGTTGCGCTCCGGCAGCACGAAGAATTCTTCGAAGGCTCCGGGCTGATTCACGATGCCGAGCACGGTGCGCGTCGGGCAATGTCGACCGAGGCCTCGCCGACACCAGTCGCAGCGCGTGCAGGCGACATTGATCTCGCCCACTACCCGCTTACCGATCAAAGCCAGCGTATCGGCCTCCACCACCTCGGCGACGAACTCGTGGCCGGCAACGCCGGTGAAACCGTAGTATCCGCGCAGCAATTCGAGATCGGTATTACAAATCCCGGCGCAGACGAGCCGGAGCAGCGCGAATCCTTCGCGCCGGGCGGGGCGCGGCAAATCAACAACCCTTACGGCCCCCTTCTCCAGGTGGACAGCTTGCATGCATCCATGGTAAGGGAAGTGATATCTTTTAAGGAGCTTTTGAAAGACCGCACGCCAGGAGGGTTCGATGGCAGAAGTCAAATTCAACGTCAACGGCAAGTCGCAGACGGTTAACGTCAGCCTGGCTATGCCGCTGCTTTGGGTCTTGCGCGACACGCTAGGCCTGACCGGGACCAAGTTCGGTTGCGGCATGGCGCTTTGCGGCGCGTGCACGGTGCACCTGAATGGACAGGCGATTCGCTCGTGCATCACGCCGATTTCGAGCGTAGCCGGCAAAAACATCACAACCATCGAAGGGCTATCGCCGGATAGCACGCACGCGGTGCAGCGCGCGTGGATCGAAAACGATGTGCCGCAGTGCGGGTATTGCCAATCGGGGCAGATCATGGCGGCGGCTTCTCTGTTGGCCAAGAAAACACGGCCGACCGATGCGGATATCGATGAAGTCATGAAGGGGAACCTCTGCCGATGCGGAACCTACCAGAGCATCCGGCGGGCGATTCACCGGGCATCGGAGATTCTGACTGCGTCGAACGGCACGGCCAGGCAAGGAGGTGTGGCATGATCGGTGTGAGAAAGGTCAATCGCCGCAATTTTCTGAAGACCGGCGTCGCCAGTGCAGCTGGCCTGACGCTCACGTTTGCCCTGCCGGAGCGACTGGCGGCCCAGACGCCGGCCACGGTGGCCAAGTTGAACGGTTACGTGCACATCGGATCCAATGACGCGATCACCTTTGTGCTCACCAAGTCGGAAATGGGGCAGGGCCCGCTCACCTCTCTTTCGCAGATTTTAGCCGAGGAGCTCGAGTGCGACTGGAAGAAGATTCGCACCGAAATCGCAGGTGTGGACCCCAAGCTCTACGGACCCCTGCAAGGGACTTTTGGGAGTTTGAGCGTGCGCACCTCCTGGAAGCCGTTGCGCGCAGCCGGGGCGAGCGCGCGCGAAATGCTGGTGGAAGCCGCCGCACGAAAATGGGCCGTCGACAAGTCGCAGTGCCGAGCGGAAAACGGTGTGGTTCTCAATACCGGGACCAACGAGCGCCTGACTTACGGCAGCCTGGCCGAGGCCGCAGCGAAACTCCCGGTCCCCCCCACGCCCGCTACCAAAGACCCGAAACAGTTCCGCTATGTCGGTAAATCGCTCAAGCGCCTCGACACGCCGCTCAAAGTGAACGGAACGGCAGTGTTCGGCATCGACGCCAAGGTCCCGGGTATGCTGTACGCCGTGGTGGCAAAGTGCCCCGTATTCGGCGGAAAAGTCGCCAGCTTCGATGCCACCAAGGCCAAGGCCGTGCCGGGCGTCAAGCAAGTAGTCCAGATTTCGAGCGGCGTTGCCGTGGTCGCCGACAACACCTGGAACGCCATGGAAGGTCGCCGCGCGCTCGAGGTTCAGTGGGACGAAGGCCCGGTCGCGAAATGGTCGAGCCCGGGGATCCGGCAGATGTTCGCGGATCTGGCGGCGACCCCAGGCGCTGTCGCGCGCAAGGTGGGAGACGCCGGGGCAGCCTTGACGAGCGCCCCCAAGAAAATCGAAGCGGTTTATGAGGCGCCGTATCTTTCACACGCGCCCATGGAGCCGATGAATTGCACGGCCCACGTGCACGCCAATGGTTGCGACATCTGGGCTCCGACGCAGATTCAGACCGCTGCGCGCGCGACGGCCGCCAATATCACCGGGCTGCCGCCGGAAAAAGTCGAGATCCATACGCTCTTTCTGGGCGGCGGTTTCGGACGCCGGGGCGGCACGGATTTCATCGCGGACGCCGTCGAGTGTTCCAAGGCCTTGGGAGCTCCGGTAAAGCTTACCTGGTCGCGCGAAGACGACATGCAGCACGACATGTACCGGCCTGCGTCCTACACGACGTTTTCCGGCGCACTGGATGCCGACGGCTGGCCGGTGGCGTTCACCAGCCGCATCGCGTGCCCCTCATTTGCCGGGCTGAACAACGGTGTGGACCGTGCCGCCGTGGAAGGTATTGCAGACCTGGTCTATGACATTCCCAACGTGCAGGTGGAATATCACGTCGCGGACCCAGGCATCCCCACCACCTACTGGCGATCGGTCGGGTATTCGCAGAACACCTTCTTTACCGAAGGTTTCATCGACGAGCTGGCACACTCTGCCGGCAAGGATCCGCTGGAGTTCCGGCGCCACATGCTACAGAAAAAAGAGAGCGCACGCGCCCTGGCCGTGTTGGAACTGGCCGCGGAGAAGGCTGGCTGGGGAAAACCGCTCCCGGCCGGACGAGCTCGTGGCATATCGCTCGTCAACAACATCGGCAGTTTCAACGCACAGGTGGCAGAAGTGTCCCTCGAGAAGGGCAAGCCTAAGGTCCATCGCGTGGTGTGCGCGGTCGATTGCGGCCAAGTCGTCAACCCCGCGATTCTGGAACAGCAGATTCAGAGCGGCATCGTATATGGGTTGTCGGCGGCGTTAAAAGGCGCAATCACGATCGACCGCGGGCGCGTCGAGCAGGCGAACTTCAACCAATACGATCCGCTGCGCATGGACGAGATGCCGGTCGTCGAAGTCCACGTGGTTGAGAACCACTTGGATCCTGGCGGCATCGGAGAAGCCAGCACGCCGACCAGTGCGCCGGCAATCGCCAACGCGCTGTTTGCCCTCACCGGCAAACGCGTGCGCAAGCTGCCCATTCGGGCCGAAGATTTGGCTTAGCGCGATCCTCTACCCAGGGTACAATCAGTAGCGTGAGACTCTGCCTGTGGCTCGCGTTCGCTTCGACGCTCGTCGCACAGAAGAAACCGATCACGCTCGAGGCGCTCAGTGATCTGTCGCGTGCGGCGTTCAACAAGACGACGCCAGGCACCGCCTACTGGGCCCCGGACGGAAAGACCTTCGCTTTCAGGCAAGGCACCGACCTGCGTCTTTACCTAGCCGCCGCAAAACAATCAAAAGCGATCGTTTCGCTCCAAGCGCTCGATGCAGCGGCCCTGGACCCTCCCGAAGACGGGCCTGCGGAATGGACCGACCGGCGCGCACATACGGGCGGAATCGCTTGGTCGGCCGACGGCCAGTCGCTCGTCTACACGAGCGGCGGCGACATCTTCCTCATCCATGTCGCAACCGGCACCTGGGAGCAGCTCACAAAAACCGCAGTAGCCGAGATCGATCCAAAACTCTCGCCGGACGGGAAAAAGGTTCTGTTTCGCCGCGGCTCGGATCTCTATACGGTGGACGTCGATACCCGCAAGGAAACGCGGCTGACCTCGGGCGGCGCGTCCACGCTTTTAAACGGCGGCCTCGATTGGGTCTATCCGGAGGAAATCGGGCTGAGCACCGCCTTCTGGTGGTCCCACGACTCGAAGTTGGTTGCGTATCTTCAGTTCGATACCTCGCGCGAGCCGCTGTTCCCTCACGAAGATCTGCTCCACCTGCGGGCGGTGTTCGAGCCGGAGCGCTATCCCCAGGCCGGCGAGAACAATGCCGATGTGCGGTTGGGTGTCGTGGCCGCCGGCGGCGGCCCGACCCGCTGGTACGATGTCGGCGAGACACGCAACAGCTGCCTGATCGCGCGCGCGGGATGGATGCCGGACGGCCAGCACCTCTACGTCGTACGAACCAACCGCGTGCAAAACCAGTTGGAGGCCTTCACCATCGACAGGACAACCGGCACAACTGCGAGCCTGTTCCGCGAATCCGACCCATTCTGGATCAATCTGACGGGCGACCTGCTCTTTCTTCGGGACGGCCGATTTCTGTGGACTAGCGAGAGGACCGGCTACCGGCACATCTACCTCTATGCGAACGACGGCAAGGAGGCGAAGGCTCTAACTCATGGCAGTTGGGAAGTCACTGCCATTGACGCAGTGGATGAAACCAGCGGCCGCGTGTTTTACAGCTCGTCGGAGCCGAGCCCGTTGGAACAGCATTTGTATTCGGTCGACTTTACCGGCCGCGACGCCCAGCGTATCAGCTTGGAATCCGGCACGCACAATGTGTCGATGGGCCCGGGCGGTTCGTACTATCTGGATACGTTTTCGAGTTTGGTATCGCCGCCCGTCACGACTTTGCATACCGCGGACGGGCGCGAAACGGCGGTCTACCGTGCTGCCAATACCCAGGAAAGCGAATACGAGGTCCTGCCGGCCGAAATCGTCCACTTCCGGGGAGCGGACGGAACCGAGCTCTCCGGCCGGCTGATCAAGCCCGCCGCGTTCGAGGGCGGGAAAAAATATCCGGTGGTCGTCAACGTGTACGGCGGGCCTGGCGTAGCCTTACCGGTGCGCAATGCGTGGCCGGGAATAGGCCTCGATCAAGTGCTGGCACAGCGGGGATACGTGGTCTGGCAAGCCGATAACCGAGGCGGCACCGGACGCGGCCACGCCTTTGAGACCGTGATTGCCCACCAACTGGGGATCAACGAACTGGCCGACCAGATCGCCGGTGTCCGCTACCTGATTTCGCTTGGGTTCGCCGACCCGGCACGAATTGGTATCCGCGGTTGGAGCTACGGCGGATTCATGACCGTGAATGCGCTGCTGCGTGCGCCGGACCTGTTTCGCGCAGGATTTGCGGGCGCGCCGGTAACCGACTGGCTGAATTACGACACGATCTATACCGAACGATACATGGGGCTGCCCCAGGACAATCAGAAGGCCTACGAAGAGACCGCCCTCACACGAGACGCCGCGAGACTCAGAGGGAAGCTGCTTCTGGTGCACAATTTCGAGGATGACAATGTGCTCTTCCAGAACACCCTGCAGCTGGTCAATGCCCTCCAGCAGGCCGGAAAGCAGTTCGAATTCATGCTCTACCCACAGAAGGCCCACAACGTGGGAGGGAGGGCGGCCACGCAGATGAACGAGCTGGCACTGGAATTCTTCGACCGCAGCTTGAAGTGATCCGCGACAGGCTCGGGCATCCTTCCGATTGGGGCCGGCCTGCGGAGATTACAATGGAAATTTCATGGCTGCTCGACTGGTCTGTTTCGAGGAGAAGTGCCGCGCCGGGTTTCCCATCACCGAAGTGATCTACAACTGCCCGAAGTGCGGGGGGCTGCTCGAAACAGCGTACGAGCCCCCGGAGCAGTCGGCGCCGATGTTGCGGCGGCTGTGGCGGGAGCGGCGCACCTCCAACGCGCCGCTCGATCAGAGCGGTGTGTGGCGTTACCGGGAGCTCCTTCCATTTCTCTCCTCCTACTCGTGCGTGGTGACCCTCGGCGAGGGTAACACGCCCCTGCTCGAATCGCGGCAGGCCGCACAGTATGGAGGGCTGGACCGCCTGGTGTTCAAGCACCAGGGGTTCAACCCGACCGGTTCGTTTAAAGACAACGGCATGACTTGCGGGACGGCGCAGGCTCTGCGGCTCGGGATGACACG
>JAGWQP010000351.1 GCA_028876805.1 Acidobacteriota bacterium
AGGGAAGCGCATGCCGATCTCAACGCTGCCGAGAATATCCGGCAGGGCCGCAGTAAAGAGGCCGAACGTGACGTGGTCGAAAATCGTCTGTCGCATTCGTTTCGCTTCAGGCGGCTTTCAGCCGCAGTCACAAGCCCTCGCTTTTAGGCGAGGGTGGTTTACGGTTAGGTAAGTCTACCGCCGGGCACCAGACGTTGCAAGCAAGCCGGATGAGAGTCCGGGCTACGTGGCTTCCTCGAATCCAGGCTCGGACGGGGGGAGCAGGTCCTCGTCGCCCGCGACCCACACATAAAGCGTGGGGAGCAGAAAGAGGTTGAGCAGCATGGCTACCATGAGGCCGCCTACGATGACAATGGCGAACGGCCGTTGCGAATCGGAACCGATGCCCGTCGAAAGCGCGGCCGGAAGCAGTCCCAGAGTGGCGACTAGGGTGGTCATCAGGATCGGCCGCAGGCGGAGCACCGCCCCCTCCACGGCCGCATCCGCAATCACGTGGCCGCGGGAGCGCAATTGGTTGATGTATTCGAGCATGATGACGCCGGTCTGTACGCACACGCCGAACAGGGCCAGGAAACCGACGCCGGAGGAAACACTAAAGTGGGTGCCCGTGACCCAAAGTGCCAACAGGCCACCGAGCGGCGCCATCGCCATGTTGGCGATCATGAGCGTGGCCCATTTGTAGTAGTGGAACATCGTGTAGAGAATGATTAGAATCACGAGCACCGTAACCGGCACCACGACCATCAGGCGTCTCTGCGAGCGCTGCTGGCTGGCGTACTCTCCTTCCCACGCGATGTGATAACCATCGGGCAGCTTTACCTGCTGGTTCACTTTCTCGATCGCTTCTTGTACCGTGCTACCGAGGTCACGGCCGCGCACGCTGAACTTGATGGCGACGTATCGCTGGTTCCATTCGCGATAAATCTCAGAGGCGCCATCCTCCATCTTGACGTGACAAAGCTGGGCGAGCGATACTCTCTCTCCCGTGGGAGCCAGGAGGCGAATGTTTTCAATGGCTTCCCGCGAATTGCGATATGGGGACAGATAGCGCATCACCAGGTCGTAGCGCTGCTCGCCTTGGAGCACCTGGGTGAGCGCGTTGCCGCCGATCGCAGTCTGAACCGCATCCTGGACATCGGCCACGTTGATCTGAAAGCGCGCCGCAGCCTTGCGGTCCACGGTCAGGTTCAGATTCGGCTGGCCGATCACGCGAAACAGGCCCAGGTCCTCGATGCCCCGGACACCGCGCATGATACGAACGATCTGGTCGCCCTGCTGTTCGAGTAGTCTTAGATCATCGCCGTAGATCTTGGTGGCCAAAGCCCCCTTGACCCCGCTGACGGCTTCTTCCATGTTGTCTTCGATCGGTTGAGAGAAGTTCCAAATAACCCCGGGAATCTTCTCGAGCTGGTAGTTCATGGCGGCGATGAGCGCATCCTTTTTCTGGTGGAAGAGGGGTCGCCATTGCTCCTTGGGCTTCAGATCGACGAAGTATTCCGTGTTGAAGAAACCGGTTGTATCGGTTCCGTCATCCGGACGACCGACCTGGCTGGTGCACTGGGTCACTTCCGGGAAGGAGCACAAGATGATGCGCGCCTGGTTCGCCAGACGAGTGCCTTCGCTCTGGTTCGTGCTCGGAGCCAAGGTGCCGCGGACCCAGAGGGCTCCTTCGTCCAAGTGCGGCAAGAACTCGGAGCCGATGACTCCGCTGGTCGCGAGGTAGAAACTGGCGACGAGACAGGCAAGGCCAACACCAACCGGGGCCCATCGGTTTCGGATGGCCCAGTTCACCGACACTCGATACAAACCGGTGATGAAGGCCAGCGCGGGGTTGTGCCATTCGCGCGCGTGGCGGCGGAACAGGAAGCTCGCTAGAACCGGGGCCACGACCATCGAGAAGGTCAGCGCCCCGAGCAAAGCGAAGGCCACGGTCCAAGCCATGGGTTTGAAGAGCCTTCCTTCAACGCGCTGCAAAGTGAAGATGGGCAGATAGGCGGTGATGATGATGCCGATGGCGTAGAATACGGGTCGCTGCACCTCGTGAGCGGCTTCGCGAATGCGGTCTATGGCCGGCCGGTGCGCCTCCTCGGCGCGCCCCAAATGCCGGACAATGTTCTCCACCATCACCACCGCGCCGTCCACCACCATGCCGAAATCCAAGGCGCCCAGGGACAGCAGGTTGGCAGGAATGTGGCGGAGATCGAGACAGATGGAGGCAAATAGTAGAGAAAACGGGATGGTCGCAGCCACGATCAGAGCAGCCCGCGCGTTGCCTAGAAACAGGAAGAGGATGATCGTGACCAGGATGATGCCTTCGGCCAGGTTGTGCAGCACGGTGTGCGTCGTGAAGTGAACCAAATCGCTGCGGTCAATGAAAGGCACCACCTTCACGCCCTTGGGAAGGATGGAATGATTCAGCTCGGCGACTTTTTCGTGAAGGTCGTTGAGTGTCCGGTCCGACTCGGCGCCCTTGCGCAATAGCACAATTCCGGAGACCACGTCGTCGTTGTCGACAATCCTTCCGTCCGCGCGGTGGGTCGCGCGGGCAAATTGCCCCAGCCGGATCTTCGGTCCCTGCGCGACCGTGGCGATATCCCGGACGCGAAGCGGTGTCCCGCTCTTGGTCGCGAGAACCGTCGTCTCTATATCGTGCACATCGTTCACCAGACCGATCGCGCGAATGTTGACCTGCTGGAGACCTGCTTCGATAAAGCTTCCGCCGGCGTTGACGTTGTTATTGGCGATTTGGTTTTCCACCTGGCCGAGATTCAGGCCGTAGGCGACCAGCTTGTCGGGATCAACCCGGACTTGATATTCCCGTGTCGGGCCGCCGAAGCTCGCCACGTCCACGACGTTCGGAACAGACTTGAACTGCTTCTCGACAACCCAGTCTTCCAGAGACTTCAGCTCCATGACGTCGTATTTCGGATTCGTGCTTTTCAGAGTGAAGAAATAGATCTGGCCGACCGGGCTCCAATCGGTGCCCATCTGCGGCTGTAGCCCTTGGGGGAGCGTAACCTGGGACAAGCGCTCCAGCACCTTTTGCCGGTTCCAGTCGTTCTCGGACTCGTCGTCAAACACCAGATTCAGGCTGGAAAGCCCGGCCAGTGACACCGACCGCAGCGCGGTCAGGTGGGGAATCCCGTTCATAACGATTTCAATCGGGATCGTGACTTGCTGCTCCACTTCTTCGGCCGCCCGGCCCGGCCATTGCGTGATCACCTGAACATAGTTGTTGGCTACATCTGGATAAGCTTCTATGGGCAGACGTAGAAACGAGATGACGCCCCAGGCGACGAGCAGCACGGCGAGCGCCAGCACCATGAAACGGTTATTTAGGGCGGTATCGACGACGCGGCGAATCATCGGAGTTTCGGGCTATTCCTCACAATCATGACGACTCCGGCCAACATGAGTGCTGGCCCCGGCAACAAGGCCTCCCAGGGTACGCTTTCTCCCGCCACGCCTGCCAGCCAGAATAGAATCCATCCCACGAGGACAACAGCCTTGGGCCAGCCTTTGACGAACCAATCGCGCGTGTGATTTGTGGCGGAGTTCCCAGACATGGGGCGGGATGGAGAGTCGTGCCTTTATTACCAACCTAGATTGGCCTCGAGCGCAACCGCCAGATATCGTTCGGGCAGTGCCGAATATCTTGTGATCGCCGGCCGCGATCGTTTGATCGGCGGACGCGAACTATGTGACTTTTCAGCCGGTTAGCTCTACAGCAGGTCCCGGTATTGCTCCAGGGCCACGCGAACCAGCTGGCCCCGAGTGCGCACTTCGGTTTTGGCGAATAGGTGCTGGAGCGTATTCTTCACCGCGCTTTCGGAAATGTCCATACGCGCGGTGATTTCCTTGTTCGTCAGACCTTGAACCACAAAACGAAGCACCTCCAATTCACGGGCGGTCAAAACGACTCGCACTTCCACACTCGCCGGAACCGAATCCGGGCTGGTGGGCGCCTCCCGATCCTCGGTCACGTCGGCGATAATGGCTGCCAGCTTGGGCGTGGTCCCTTCCCTATATGTGGAAAACCACACGTCGGCGAGGAACGACTCGCCGTTGTCCCGATGTCCCCGGCACTGCATCGTAGCGCGGAATTGAGGACCCTCTTGCCCCCGCAGGGCATGGCGCAGTTCGGGGAGGAACGCGGCAATGGGATTCCCCTCGAGATGGCCGTCGCGCGGACCAATCAAATCCGTTGCGGCTCGGTTCGCCCGTTCGATGAATCCACGCTCGTCCACGGTGACGATCGCCGCCGGACTCGTCTCCACCAGGACTCGCAATCGCTCTTCGGCCTCCAGGGTCAGCCGGCGATTGCGGATCAGTTCGCCCACGAACAGCCCGCACCCCGCCAGACCCAGTGCCTCGAAACTCAAACGAATCACCGCGGCCGACGGGTCTAGCGAACTGAACAGCTCACTCAGTCCCGCACAGAAGACGCCGAGCGCCACGACCGACCACCGCGGCAAAAACCGCGCCGTGAGCATGATGGGAAACAAATAGAGGAAGCCCAAAGAAAAATAGGGTTTTGTCCACCAGTCGCCGAGGGCGATGATCAACAACAAGACACCGCTCAACAGCAGGACCCGCGTCCGGTTTCGTTCTTCCCAAAACTCCGCCAATGACATCATGCTGCGGGCTCGAAGAAGGTCTTCATTGCTCGACCGTCGCTTGCAAAACCAGTGCGTTCCGGACCACCTGCCGGCCAGGCTCGATTCCCGTGACGATCTGCTGGTTGTCGGGCAGCGTCGCCCCGCCCTCAACCGGGACGCGCTCGAACCGGTTGCCTTCGAGGGGCACATACACCCAATCGCGGTCATGCAAGTGGAGGATGGCAGTGGCCGGGACCACAGCCCGCCTTTGCTTGTCCTGGCCGTGGAAGGTGGCGGTGACAAACATGCCAAACCGCAAGACTCCGGAGTTCGGCACTTCAAGCCGGACCTTGGCGGTTCTGAGAGTGGGATCAAGGCTCGGACTGATATTGTCAATGCGCCCGCGCAACATCAGAGTGGGGTACGCATTGAGATGAATGTCTGCATACTCGCCAACGCGAACGAAACGAAGGTCGTTTTCGTAGACGTCGCACACAATCCAGACGTGAGAAAGGTCTGCGATCGTGAAGGCATTCGGTGAGGCCAGGCCCTGCGTTCCGGCGGCGGCGGTCACCTGCTGATCGATGATCACTCCGCTCGTCGGCGCATACACGCTGACCAAAGCGGTCGGATTATTGGGATCGGCCCCGAGCACCTTCAGATGATCGAGGGCGGTCTCAACGGCCACCGCGGCTTTGGATTCGGCGTCTTCGGCGACCTCTACGTCCTTTCGAGCGATGGCGCCCCGCTCAAACAGGACTTTGGCTCGTTCCAACTGGGACTTGGCCAGTTTGTCGTCGGCCATCGCTTGCCGGTACTCCGAAAACGCCTGCGCGATGTCCGCACTCTGCACCTTCAGCAGCAGCTGCCCTTTGGTCACGGTGTCTCCCAGCCGTGCGTGAACCTCGACAATCCGGCCCGAGGCGAGAGAAATCACCGGCACGTTCCGGGAAATATCGGGGTTCACGGTCCCGGTCACATTGAGCTCCGGTGTCACGATGTGCTCGATCGCCTCGGCCAGGGGAAACTGTTCCGGATGGTCCACTTTAAAGACGTCGGCGCTGTTTTCTTTTTCGACCTTGGCCGGTGGTGGCGCCCCAGCGGCAGGATCGATCTTCCCTTCGGCATTGCAGCCGGCCAGGACAATCGGCGCCAGCATTGCCGCGAACCAACAAAAGCATCTCATAGGATTACCTCGCGACCCAGCGCCAGGTTCAACTGAGCGGCGGCGGTCAGGTAAGCAGCCACGAGATTGATATAAGCTACCTGCGTCGCCCGGTATTCTCTTTGGGCATCCAGGAAATCGACCAATGCCGCCTGTCCCCGTTGAAAGGAGAACGACATCGTGTCGCGCACCGCGATGGCGGTCGGCAGATAGGTGTCCTTGTAAGGTTTGAGGAGACTGAGCGAGCTTTGTAACGTGTAATACGCCGAATCTACGTCGCTGAAGACTTGAGCCAGGGTCGCTTCTCGCAACCGCTGGCTGCGTCCAATCTCGATTTGCGTTCGCGCCTTCTCGCCCTGGTTGCGATCGAAAATACGCAGTGGAATGTTGACGCTGAAGCCCAGATAGACCGGGATCGGCGGGTTTCGAGCGAAGTCCACGCTGAACGTCGGGTCAGTGGAACCGTTGGCTATGGCCAGTCTATGGTCGGTTTGGGCCTTATTGATGGTCTGGACGGCTGCCCGGAGGTCGGGCCTTGCGTCCTGCGCAATCATGCGGAATTCTTCGAGAGGCATCGACTGGTCGGAAAAATCGAACGGGCCGGTCACATCGAACTGATCAACCGGAGTCCGATCGATGAGCAAGCTAAGGAGGGTAATCTTCGCGGTTCGCAGATTCACCTGGGCCCCCGCGAGATCGGACTCGTACCCAACCCGTTGCAGGATCAGGCGGTTCAGATCGAGCTGCGAGATGTCTCCGGCGCGAAATCGGTCGCGGTTGATGCTCAGCTCGCGGTCGTAGTAATCCAGGTTCTCCTGAGCGTTGGCGAGCAGAGCCTTGGCTTCGAGAGTCTGGACAAAGGCGTTGCGCAGGTTGAACAGCAGGCTCCTTTCTACATCCGACCGCTGGGATTCCGCGATCGCGGTTCCTTCTCGCGCGCTTTGGAGCCTTAGTTCGCGTTTGTGCTGACGCTCGTGCAAATAACTGGCCGACCACAGCGGGAGAGCAAATGCGAAGGGCCGGTAAGAGTCACTCCCGACCCCGCTCGGTGGAGGCTGTGTCGAGAAAGGATTGAGTTGATCGATGGTCGTGGTAAAGTCCGGATTGGGGCGCAGAGAAGCGGTAACCTCCTGCGCTCTGGATTCCTGAACGTTCATCTGAGCGGCCTGGAGAGTCGGGTTGCTGGCCTCGAAGCGGTCTCTCACCTCCTGCCAGGTCCATGCCGTCTGCGCTGCCAGCGTCCGGATGAGGCCGCTCGCGGCCAGTGCTCCCACCGACACACGCCGCATCGCTACCCGCATCGCGCTCCCGCCCATGGCCGGACGTCCGGCCGCTGTCCCAAACTGTACGTTTTCCTGGTTGACATTCATTGCCTGCCTGAACTCCAATCCACCGGGCACGGACGCGTGACTCCGCCCGTCGACCCGATTCGCTTGCGACTTGGTTCAGACGAGCGGAGGAGCCCGACCGGGGCGGCACAAGACGGCGCGCGTCAATTCCTGCCGGCGGAGCGTCAAGATCAGTGAGAGGCAGCACCAGGCAAGGAAGAAGGCGTAAACGTGAGACACCTGGTAGTGATTGAGGGTTTCAAGGAGCCGGAACAGTTGCAGACCGGCCTTCTCTTTTGAGTCTTCCGGTATGCTGTTGCCGACACCGCCGTGCTTGCCCAAATGACTATTGATCAGCGAGAAGCTGAACAAATCATCGCTTGAGGAAACACTCGGAAACAGCGCTACGGTCACAACCAGGACGGCCGTGAAGCGAATGGATCGCGCACGGCGCGTGCTTCGCCGGTGCCGCCGCCGCTCCAAAAGGGACAGCAACCCAAGCGCTAGGAGACAGACACCCAACCATACCAGGTTGAGGGCCGTATCTAGCGTGATCGGAAACATCGGCTTCAATCGGTCTCGCCAGGGATCTGGCTAGCGCCTTGGCCGCTCAGCCGGTACGTGGCGCCTTGGGTTTATTGTTACGCGTTTCGACAGGAGGTTGCAACTGATTCCGCGCCCGGAGCCCGACAGAAGCTGTCCACCGTCGAGCGGTTCGTGGTATCAAAAGAAGTATGTCACGGATCAGCCGGCGAGAATTCGGTGGTGCGGTCCTCGCGCTGGGCACACGCGCAACCAGGCTTCACGCAACACCGAGCATGGAAGAGACGCTCCGCGAAGGCCTCGAGCGGAGAAAAGTCCCAACGGCCGTGGCCATGGTCGCAACCGAGGACCGCGTCACTTACGCGGGCGCTTTCGGCAAACGGGACTCGGCTTCCGGCGTTGCTGCGAAAACCGATTCGATCTTTGCCATCGCCTCCATGACCAAGGCAATCACCTCCACGGCAGCCTTGCAGTTGGTGGAACAAGGCAAACTGTCACTGGATGAGCCCGCGGCCAAACACTTGCCCGAACTGGGTAAACTCGAGGTCCTCGAAGGCTTCGACGGTCGCGGCAAACCGATGCTCCGGCCCGCCAAGAAGCCAATCACGTTGCGGAACCTGCTGACACACACCTCCGGTTTCGCTTATGACACGTGGGATGAAAACATCTTCAAGTACCTCTCGCAGGCCGGCGGGGCGATCAGTCCGGGGACGGTGGCACCACCGGTGCCTCTGGCCTTTGAGCCGGGAACCCGCTGGCAATACGGATATGGCCTGGACTGGACCGGACGATTGGTGGAAACCGCGAGCGGTCAGACTCTCGAGCAGTATTTCCAGGACCACATTCTCCAGCCGCTCGGAATGGGCGACACGGGATTCATTCTGCCGCCGGAGAAGTTCGATCGCCTAGTAAGCGTCTATCGCCGGCAGGACGGCGGGGTGCTGAAGGAGGACCCCCGAGCCATGCCGGCGCCACCCAAGGCGTTCAACGGCGGCGGCGGGCTGTTCTCGACCGCGCCCGACTACGTGCGATTCATGCAGATGATCCTGAGGCACGGCCGCGGGAATGGGAACCACCAGATCCTCCAAGCCAAGACGATCGAGATGATGACCACAAACCGCATCGGCTCATTGAGCGCGGGCAAACTGAAGAGCGTCCGGCCGGCGACCTCGAGCGACGTGGACTTCCATCCTGGCTTCAGCGATAAATTCGGATTCGGCTTTTTAATCAACACTACGGCCTATCCGACCGGCCGGTCGGCCGGGAGCCTCGCTTGGGCTGGCGTCTACAATACCTACTACTGGATCGATCCGCGGCGGAGTCTCTGCGCCGTCGTGATGATGCAGTTCCTGCCGTTTGCGGACAAAGAAGGCATCGGTTTGCTCGGGGATTTCGAACGGGCCGTGTACGCCAGCTAGAAGATCGCGTAAGGCTTTCGCCCTTGCGCCCGGAGCCGAGGCCGCTCGGCGGGTCTAAACGGAGGCAAGGGGCCCGCACAAGTCTTAGTTCTGGGGCCGCTCAGTCGATCAGACCGTTACGCACGGCGAAGCGCACCAGGTCGTTGATGCTGTGCAGGTTGAGCTTTTCCATAATGTGCCCGCGGTGGGCGTCGACCGTATAGACGCTTAGGTTCAGCACGCCCGCAATTTCCTTGTTGGTCTTGCCTTCGGCGAGCATCTGCAGGACTTCGCGCTCGCGGCTGCTCAGCAGGTCGATGGGATTCGTGACATGCTTGCGGTAGTCGTCCAGAACCGCGTTGGAGACGGCCGGGCTGAGGTACCCTTCGCCGTTTGCCACGGCGCGAACCGCACTAACCAAGTCGCTCGCGCCGGAGTCTTTCAGCAGGTATCCGCGGGCGCCGGCGCGCAGCACCTCACGCACGTAGACCGAATCTTTGTGCATGCTGAGTGCGATGACGCGGGTATGTGGCAGCGACCCTGTCATGCGGCGGGTAGCCTCGATGCCGTTGAGCTCGGGCATCGCGACGTCCATCACCACGACATCCGGCTTCCACTTCTCGGCCAACTCCAAAGCCTCGCGTCCGTTGCCGGCCTCGCCGACAATTTCCATGTCGGCCTCCGCGCCTAAGATCATCTTGAATCCCTGGCGGACGACCGCGTGGTCGTCGGCCAGCAGGATGCGGATGCGTTTCATGACGGATCGAAACTCGCTCCTCAATTACAACACCCTCTTCGCCGACGTTGGGGGCGCCGGGCCAACCTCGCTCGTAGTCAATCTCACACTGCCCTCTACCCGGGCCCCGGAGCGACGAATGTCCAAGCCCCCCAACGGCAGACGGCGGATGCTTGTTCGCAATATGGACTCGCCCCTGTAGGAATCGAATCGCCCGCAAACTCTCACGCGCCTGGCGCTACACGGACAGCTTCCCGGCTCAGGGCTCGCCTGGTGGCGTTGGCCGGCATTTCGCGTCGAAGCCTTACCGCCGGCGCTTGAGCCCAACTCGCACTTTAATGGCAACGCCTTCTCCCGGACGCGATCGCACGCTGAGGTCGCCGCCGGCGCTGCGGGCGCGGGCGCGCATTCCGATCATTCCCATTCCGCGGACATTGGCCGCGAGCGCAGGCAGGCCTCTCCCATCGTCTTCGACCGTGAGGTGAATCTCTTCGCCCTGGGATTCGAGCCTCATTTGAACGTGCTCGGCGCCGGAGTGCCGGGCGACGTTGGTGAGAGCCTCCTGTGCGATCCGGTACAGGTGGGTTTCGGCCTCGTCCGGCAGGCGGCCGGAATACGTTGACCGCAGGTCGACTGCGATGCCCGTGCGCGCGGCGAAGCCATCGCACAGCCACCGCAGGCCCGCTTCCAGACCGAAGTCGTCGAGGATGGTCGGGCGCAGCAACTGCGACATCTCGCGCACGTTGCCGATGGCTTCATCCACCAGCCGCACACAGTCGTCGAGGCGCTCGCGGTTGACACGGCCGCCGGATTCGAGCGCCGTCAGATTCGTCTTCACCGCGGTGAGCGACTGGCCGAGCTCATCGTGCAGCTCGTGCGAAAAACGCCGGGCCGTCGCCTCCTGGTCTTCCAGCATGTGCCACGAGACGCGCCCCAGCTCTGCCGCCTGCCATTCCATCTCACGAATGAGGTTCGAGGCCAGGCGGACCGTGATCGCGGCGAACGCCAGCGCCAGCAGAATGCTGGTCGTGGCGAATACGAATGAGGCCCAGAGCAGGCGGGAAGAGCGCCGGTCGATCTGGGCCTGGGCCGCGTTCACCTTACCGTATTCGGCCGCGAGCAACCGCCCGACCACCGAGACGAATGCCTCATGGTCGCGAAAGAGTTCGATGGATGCGTAGGTCTCGGTGTTTTCATCCGTGAGCAGGCGACGAGCCTCGCTCGAAAAGGTCAGGGATGCCCATTTTAACTCGGTCCAGAGATCCGATTCGGAGGTCTTCCGGCCTTCGGCCGAGATGCGGTTGATGTCGCGATCGGCTTGGGCGAGCTGGCTCATGATGTGCTCATAGTCCACCGAGTCAGGATCGCGCGCCAGCACGGAAAACACATCGAGGAGATTCGTTTGCTGCTGCTCGAGCTCGCTGATCAAGTGGTTGGTGACCGCTTGCTCGCGCACGATGCTGGCCGCGTTTTCCTGGATCGATTGAATGTTCCGGATTCCTACCAAAGCCGCCGCCAGAAGAAGAGCAATGACCAGCCCGAAACCGGCGATCAGGACCCGGAAGATGTTCTGGTGCGTAATCTGCCGCGGGCGCATAGCCGATCTCAGTATCGCGCTCCGGGCACGTGGGAAGACATCCCCTGTTTCAGCTACCGCGGATGGCTAAAAAACATTAATCGTCGTCGCCCCGAATTCGGTCTGGCGCTTAGCCTGCCGGGGCTATCGTTTTTCTAGGCCTCCTGCCGCACTATGAATGTGTAAGCGGGCCGAGAACCCGCCAGGAGGAACGAACCATGAAGAAAAGTTTAGTTGCCGTCGCGTTTCTGGCTGCCACCGCGTCGATGATTTTCGGCGCTCCGCAGTCCACGACTCCCGCGGCCGGCAGCAACGCACCCAAGGCCACCGCGCCAACCACCAACAAGCACGTGAAGAAGAGCCATAAGGCGAAAAAGCAGGCTGCGGCCACGAACGCAACAGCCCCCAAACCGGCGACCAAGTAACCGTACCGGCCTTTAGCCCCGTCAGTTCCGCAAACGGAAGCTGGCGGGGTTTTGTTTTTGCCGGGCCCGGTTTCGCATCCGGCCGGCCCAGCGCAGGTACCGCACCAACTCCCTTCGCTCAGTCCACAC